>CAZGBP010000058.1:0-23555 GCA_964524035.1 uncultured Bifidobacteriaceae bacterium | reverse complement strand
ATATGCCCGTATATATCTTTAACCTTAGTTTTCAACTGCTAAATCCGGGTTTAAGTGGCAGGTAGTTGGTATTCGCCAGGGTATGAGTTGCACAAGCACGACTAACAATGCATTATAGCTGGAATTCTTGAAGTTGGATTCGATCTCTTGCAAGAGACATTGTTTCGTACCAACACTAAACGTTTTTAGTGAAGGATTAAGCGACCCTATCTGAATGGTGGAACAAATAGTTGTTAAAGAAATAGTATTGTTTACCGGAGACTATGGTTCACTCGTGCCACGACCCGGAGGATTAAGTTGAGATCAAAGGAAGCGGTTATCGGTGCGGGTGTGGGTTGCCCTGAGCACCATTGTGCCACTACCCCTATCGGTTGTTTGAGGTGAAAGAGGTTAATATTGGTAGGGCACAAATTGTTTACTCCTGGTTAATTTTTCAGCGGCCTACCTGCATTTTAATGGTTTTTGAAATGCCATGCTGTGTTAGCCTGCAAACATAAATACCTGCAGGAAAATCTGCTGCCGGAATATTCACAGTATAGAATCCTGCTGCCATCGATTTGTCGGAAACGGTCTTCAACAGCCGGCCATACAGGTCGTAAATTTCCAGCAATGTCTTACCGGCTTTCGGAACATAAAAATCAATAGCCGTAAACTGATCGAATGGGTTCGGAACATTCTGATACAGTTCCAAAGAACCGGGCGTTTGCAGGCCACCAATACCCACATTACCAATTTCAGGGGTTGTCAGTTTCACATCGGTATAAAGCCTGCTGTCACCTGTTTCCAGATAGAGTTGTGCGGATACATCAGTTACATTAATGCTGTCGCCGGTGAAATATTCGTACCACCAGCCTGTATGCTGAAAGTTAGGAGGCTGATTGCCTGCAGCCAGGTCAAAATTACCTACAATACAAACGTTCATGGTGGAGTGATTCAGGCGGATATTCTTCTTCAGATTTCCTACAGCCAAAGCATAATCTGCCGTTTGAAAAACAGGATAGTTCTTCTTTAATTCTATGAGGGCCTTGTAATAGTTATACACCCAAACGCGTGGATTGTAGTCGAGGTAATCCCAGCGGATTGGCTTTGCGGAGACACGGCATCCCGGATCTATGGTTCCGTTGTTGCAGTAATTAATGGAATAATCATATCCAAGCTCACCAAATTGCCAGATCATCTTCGGACCCGGAATGGTGAAGAAGAACATAGCTGCCATTCTCATCCTGTTCAATGCTTCATCGAGGGGCCTTACATCATATGCCGTTACATGGGCTCCATAGGTAATTGTCTTATAGGTGATTCTCTCTTCATCATGGCTTTCCATGTAGCCTACGGCATGTGGTTGTGTAAAACCATGTGCTTTATAGGAAACCCAGGAAAGGTCGGAACTGCTGGCATAGGCCATGGCAGACTGTGCATACGCATTGTTGGAGTTAGACCAAAGATAAAATCCTTCCGCACTAAGCACCTGCTCTTCGCTGTTGTCGGCAAAGTGTTCCAGGATGAGTATCACCGAGGGGTCAATGGTTTTTATTTCATTCCCCATCCTTTTAATCAGGTCAATCCGCGATTGATCATATTGGCCCCAAAGCCCTACATTATCACCGGTATATTTCTGTGTAAATCCTTTCGAGAGGTCGAACCGAAATCCGTCGATTTTATATTCGGTTACCCAATAGGCGAGTACGTCATCAACAAATTTCTTCGTGTATTCGCTTTCATGGTTAAAATCATATCCCACACCATATGGATGTTTGCCCTGGTATCCGGCACTGGTGAGGTTCTGATCGGGGTTGAACCAGGGATTGGAAGCACTTGGCCCATTAGTAGCCGGATCCCAATACAACTGTACCATCGGTGATTGGCCAAAAGAATGGTTCAGCACCATATCCTGCACCACGGCAATGCCATTTTCATGGCAGGCATCAATAAATGCTTTCAGCATATCTTTGGTGCCATAGTATTTATCGGGAGCGAAATAAAAACTTGGGTTGTATCCCCAACTGTCGTTGCCTTCAAATTCATTGAAAGGCATCAGCTCGATCACATTTACGCCCAATGTCTTCAGGTATTCAAGTGTATCTTTCAATACATCAAAATTCCTGGCGGCAACAAAATCGCGCAGCAGCAATTCATAAACGATCATGTTATCCGGGTTCGGTTTCACAAAATTGCTGACCTGCCAGTTGTAGGGCGACTGCGCTGTTTGTAATACGGATACGATGCCGCTTGTTTTCCCGGTAGGATAGTCAATAAGGCCCGGATAGGTAGCTTCTGAAATATAAAAGTCATTGTACGAATCAAGGATCTTATCGCAATACGGATCGCCAATACGCAAACTGCCGTCAACCAGGTATTGATACGTATATTCCACCTGAGGTGTTAACCCGCTGACGGTAATCCACCATTGCTTTCCATCAGGTGTTCGGTTCATGAAATAGCCGGCCTCAGCCTCCCAGTTGCTGAAGTCACCAATTGCATATACAAAGTCTTTGTCCGGTGCTGTTAGTGCAAGCACTACGGTGGAGTCGTTAAGATAATTGATCCCATCATGGGTTCCGGCCGGTAAATCCGCAACGGTGACATCAGGGTTTACGATGAAGTAAAAGGAATCTGCCACCTGGATGGTACCATCATCGGCAATGGCCTTTACCCAGGTCTTGCCATTAACGAGTGCGTTGATGACTGCCGTAACCGAATCTGTATTGGCCACTTCGGTGATGAGGGTGCCATTAGAAAACAGTGAAATAGTGACGGGTTTTGAAGTTATGAAAGTGGTTTGCAGTGATTCGTTGAGTGCCACAAAAACAGGGGAGATGGCAGGCTCGAGGAACGTGGTTTGCAATGTTACCCCATCCCAAACATCGTAGAAGATATCGCTGCCGTCGGCATTGCGGCCCACCAAACTGCCATCGGCATTTCGAAAAACCATGGCAAGTTTGAGTATCGTTTCGGATACCGGAACATTATAGTAGGTGCGGATATCAGGAATGTAAAATGAGTACAGGTTATTTCCCAGCGGGGTGAGTTTGTGCGCGGCATTCGTGCTTCCCCAGGTGGTTACTACGTGTTTCCAGTCGCTGGGCGATGTGCTGAGGTTGGTAATTACACCGGTATGGATGTAAACATCACCCGTAAAATCTTTCAATGCCTGGTTTCCTTCCGCGGCATTGTAGGTAAGGGTAACTGCATCATCATCGGCAGGGAACAAAGGATTTGTTGTAACCACCTGGGCTAAGGTGGAAATGGAAGCTGATGCGAGCAGCAGCAGAATGCAGAGAAACCTGTTCATGGTATGAATTTTTAACCCAGGATGTAACCGGATGATGAACTGATTATTGTGAAGTATTTTAAGCAACTAACGGAGCAAAAAAAAGCCCACAGACCTGTGGGCTTTTTTTGAAAAAAGGCAATCATTAATCGATCACAGAAATTTTCTGTGAGGCTACAGAGGTACCCACCCTTACATTTACAAAGTAGATGCCGGTAGATAAGTTAGTGAGGTCCATGGTTTCGTTGTGCAGGCCCACATATTGGTTGCCGCTGAAGAAGGTCCTTACAGACTGTCCGAGCATGTTGGTCAGGTAAACGCTTACATTGTCATTGCTTAACGTGTAGTAAGAAATCACGGCGTTGTCGCTGGCAGGATTTGGATACACGGCGCGAACTTCAGCCAACTTAGGATTGTGAATGCCTGAATTGATGGTTACGGTGTTCGTCGTGTCATTGAAGATGGAAACAATGGTAATGGCTGCAGCACCGGTTGGTACGCTTGCATGACGGTTACCATCACCTACTCCTCTGAGTTCATCATTATCCCAGGAGTGATTGATGCGGTATTTCCAGGTCAGTTTACCAAATGCATCAGGAGTTACATCCTTGGTGCGGGTATAGATCATGGAACCAGCAGATACCGGGGCGAAATCGATAGACGGATCAGCGGTAAACGGTTCGCCGCAGGCAACGTTTTCTGCTTCAGACCAGCCATTGTATTCGGCTCCCATGGCCTGAACTACATCTGTGGAAGGGTCAAAAGGAACTACAGCGCAGAGACCGCCGGCTGCGCCTAATTGTGCGCCGGTCATGTCAACCTGGTAGGTAACGCTTACCTGGGCAAAGGTGTTGGAGCAGAAGGCTACAACGGCAAGGGCAAAGAAAAAGGTGTAAAGATTTTTTTTCATGATAAATGGGTTTTTGTGATGACTTGATAAATTATTCAGCCAAAGTTAAGCAAAATTTGATACGGGCTGCACATGGAAAAACATTTTTTTATTGCATATAGAAGTGGTGGAAAGTCCCCTGATTTCACAATGGCCGACGGCAAACTATGAGTTAACTCATAGGCATGAGGGCCTGTTACCCTGAATACAGGGTAGCGGCGGGTGTTTTTTCTGCCGAGGTTTTTGAAGGATTGTTTTCGCAGGAATAATGGAAAAGGTTTATTTGATGAGGCTGGCCGTGGAAATCCGGCAGTAAGAATGGCCTGAAAAACGGCACAAAAGGCGTTGCCGGTTGAAATCAGCGTCCACCTGTCAGTTGTCTTTTTCAACAAGAGCGCCACTAATCAACATTTATACAAAATGGATGTTGTTAAATTATCGTGATCATGATGGATTTGGGAATTAATTGATATATTTTTGGGCACGAGGAATTGATATCAGAAGTCAGGTAATTTATCAAACCAGGTTTTTGTGTGAGTGTGTTTTTGATGCAGTGGCGGATCATTATACGATAAACTAAATCTTGATATTGAAAATAATGAGTTTTGCAAAGCAAGTTCAATTGAGGTTATCGGGTTTTCGGATTGCATATAAAAATCTTGCACTTGCAATTTCCATTTTTGGATTTAGTGAATTATGCAGTGGTCAAACCAATCCCGCAGCGCAGGCGTTGCCTTATACTCAGAATTTTAGTTCTCTTGCGCACACTTCTGCTACATATCCTAGTGGTTTGCAAGGTTGGAATCTCTCTGCTTCAGGTTCAAGTGCTACATATCGTATTACAGATGCCATAGCCGACTTTGCATTATTGGCCTCAGCGACTGCAACCTCAAATAGTGCCGGTGTAAAGAACTACAACGGGAAAATTGGTTTTTTGTCAAGCAATACGAGTGATGCATCAATCTGCCTTGCAATAAATACAACCGGATTAGGAAACATATCTGTTGGTTATGAGATCATGACAATCAGGAATCCACATGATGGAGTAACTAACACCAGAATTAATGAAGTTTCCTTGCAATATAGAGTAGGAACTTCAGGCAATTTCACCACGCTTACCTCGCTAGCTTACCAGAATAATACTACGACACAAACAACGGCGGTTACAACTCCTCAGAATCAACAATCAAGATCTGTAACCTTACCGTCGGCGTGCAATGATCAAAGTGTTGTACAACTGCGTTGGACACAAATAGACGTATCCGGCGGAGGTGCCCGACCCAGTTTTGCAGTTGATGATATTGCCATTAGCGGATCTGCTATTGCAACCTATACGACTATACAGGATGGAAACTGGAATTCCTCTTCAACGTGGGATCTCGGTTCGGTGCCAACTTCAGCCGCAGAGGTTAATATTCTTCATGAAGTCGTCTTGAATAGCCCTTTAACAAATACTGGAAACATCACTATCAGCAGTTCGGGCAAACTTGAACTTGATGCGGTGCTTACTGATAATGGCCTTACATCAGTTGATGGGGTACTGGCGTTTGAATCCGGAGGAGCAATTGCCGGCTCAAGCCCGGTATATGGAACTGGCTCCACACTGTTATATACCGGATCAGGAATTTTTAGCCGGGGATTGGAATGGAGTTCTATCAGCGGCGCCGGTTATCCATATAATGTTCAAATCAGTAACAATACAACGCTTGATCTTGGTGCAAATGGTGGCGCCGGTACATCAAAGCAAATTGCCGGGAACCTGACAATTGACAATGGCTCTATATTGTCTATGAATATCAATGTTATGACCAAGGAATTAAGTGTGTTGGGAAGTATTGATATTGACGGATCTCTGGTGTTGTCAACTGGCATTGGTGCCAACCTGAATATTGGGGGCAGTTGGACTTTGGGCGTGGGAGGCAGTTTTACGCCAAATGGAAAGAAAGTAACGTTTAATGGATCTTCAGGTACCCAATATGTGACCGGCAACACAACGTTTTATGACTTAACACTTAGTAATACTGGTGCTACGACTGATTTTGGCGCAACCACTATTACCATTACAAATGCTTTCTCCAAAACAAATGGAACAATGTTGCCCGGAACGTCTACCTTCATTTTTAGCGGAAATCCGGGTAGTATTGCGGGTAGTGCAGCCAAGTTTTTTTATAATATTCAGGTAAATAATGGAGCCGACATTTCGCATACTGCCGGTACAATGCATATATATCATGATTTTACGAACAATGGAACATTCACTCAGGGCAATTCTTTAATTACTTATTTTGATTACCCGAATGCAACGGAAACACTTTCCGGTACACCAGTTAGTACTACCTTCGGAAATATTGTAGTTGGGTTAACTACACCAGCTACTACATCAGCTCTAGACGCCGGCAATCACATCTTCACGGTTAGCGGAAATACTTTTACTCTAAATGAAGGAAGTGTTTTTGATGGAAACACAAGCACCGTAAGTTTTACCGCTAATTGTACTGTGAGTGGGAATGGTACCGCACCCGCCGCAAATTTCTATAATGCAACCATTTCTGCAGCCGTTGATTTCAGCACCATCTCCACAATTTATGGAACGCTTCAGATTAATAGCGGGGGCAGTGTTTCAAACAATGCGCCCACCTATGCAACTAATTCATTGTTGAAATATAATACAGGAAATTCAGCACCACCTTATGACCGATGGCTGGAATGGAATTCAGGAAGTGGACAAGGTTATCCCTATAATGTGCAAGTAAGCGGGAATACGACATTGAGGCCTGCAAGAGATGACCAGTCTTATAGTTTCACCACATTTTCTGTAGCTAACAATTTAACTATTGATGCAGGATCGGAAATTTATATGGATTACGGTGGTGACAATATGAATATACCATTGATAGTTGGTAATGACCTTACTATTTCAGGTGAACTTTCACTTTCCGGTGTTTCTCCAGGGGATATCAAAGTTGGAGGCGATTGGAACTTTACTGTTGGCGGAGCTTTTTATCCAAATGCACGTGCTGTTTTTTTCATAGGATCCACACAACAAAATATCACCCGTTCTGCTGCCGGCACAATCAGTTTTGATTATGTTATTAATGATAATTCTTCTGCCGGCGGCATACAGCTTTCAACAGGAACCAGCATTTATATCTCGGCTGTCTCTGGTGGAAACGGTCTTCAATTATTAGATACCGGACCATTTGACCTTAATGGGCAAACCTGCACATTAGGTAATGGTAGCTTTGGAAGCATTCAGGTTACAGGAGGAGTCAGAAATATGACAAGTACGGGTGGCGCAGCAATTTTTGTAATTGAGGGAAGTTCAGTGCCAACTCCGGTTGTGTACAGTTCGGATGGTACTAGCACACTTGTCTTCAGTTCTGCGATCAGAGTTGAACTTAATAGCGGTTTTGATTTTGGAGATAAACTGACCACCATCAATGGAACACTTCGAATGAATAATAGTTCTTTTGTAAAAGATAATGCACCTACCTATGGTACGGGTTCATTGCTTCAGTATTATACCAATAGCAATCCATTTAACAGAACTGTTGAATGGGGGGCCACATCAGGTCCCGGTTACCCATACAATGTGCAACTGAGTAATTTTACTAAACTCAGCCCTGGCGGAAGTAATAATAGTGACACCGCGCTGAATCTTGAAAATAATCTGACAATAGATGCTGGATCTGCATTGTATATGAATTATGGCGGTAACAATATGACACAGCCGCTGGTTGTCGGTAATAACCTTGTATTAAATGGAGATTTGTCTTTATCAGATGCATTCAACGGTGATGTAAAAGTTGGAGGTAACTGGACACGGAATAGTACGACAAGCAATTTCTATCCAAATGAAAGAGCGGCTTTTTTTACAGGAAGTTCTGCCACACCGCAAAGCGTAACAGTCGCACCAAGTGGCACTGAAACTTTCGACTACCTCATCATTGATAATTCCGGAGCAGGAGTCAGCCTTTCTTCTACCGATGTGCACGTAGATGATCTGCTCACCTTATCCAACGGAATTGTTACTACAGGCAGCAATGAAATATATATAATGAATAATGCAGGTAATGCAATCACCGGCTATCAAACGGATCCGGCTGCAGGAGCTGCTTATTTAAATAGTTCCTACATAAGCGGACGATTACGCCGCGATGTGGTTGCCGGAAGCAATTATGTTTTCCCGGTAGGTACCGCTACAAGCTATCAGTATGACAGTATAAGCCTCACCACATTTTCTGGCGCTTCAAATATTCTTTGCTTTTACACTGCCGGAAATTTTTCAGGAGCAACACAGTGCAGCGATCCGGCTACCCAATCACCGGCAGTAACGGTTTTGGGTACACCGATTACAAACCTATTGCTAGGTGGCTATTGGACCATGACACCTGACGTAACTCCATCAGCAGCTATATATGATATTTCTTTGCAGGAATCAGCACCATTTCTTGGTGTGGCCACCGACGATTCCAGTTATGCCATTATTAAGCGGCCAGATTGCATTGCTGACTGGATTGATGAAGGTTTTCATGATGATGTAACACAACAATCTTATCCGAATGTTACCACACCTGATGTAGTGAAAGCATTTCGCAGTTCCGTAACTTCATTCTCAGATTTTGGCATCGGATACAATTCTTTTTTCCTCCTGCCTGTCGAACTCACCCATTTCACGGTTTCAATAACCGAAGGTATCGGTGTGCTGGAATGGAGTACCGCTTCAGAATACAACAGCCATTACTTTTCTATTGAAAGCAGTGAAGATGCCATTCATTTTAAAGAGATCGGTCGAATGAATGCTGCAGGATTTTCAACCGTAACACAGCACTATTTATATAATGATGTAAGCGCCGGCACTTCAGGTGCTGCAAGAATCTACTACCGCCTTCGGATGGTTGATACGGACAATTCATTTCAATACTCGGCAGTCAGGTGGGTTGATCTGAATGAGTCAACTGTTAATGAAAGCCTTAATATTTTCCCGAATCCTGTGCAGGATTTACTTTCGGTCACGCTGTATTCGTCAACGGAACAATCAGCTACCATTGAGTTGACGGAAGTAACCGGAAAATTGATTCGAAAAGAGAACAGGCCATTGCAGCAGGGTAATAATTTTCTGGAAATAGACCGGCTTGATGAGCTGGCCGATGGAATATACCTGCTGAAAATTACGGCAGGCAGAAATTTTTATTCAGGGAAGGTCGTGAAAGAGTAGGGTTGTTACTGGGCAGGAACAGAAATGATTGCTGTACTGCATTCTTTTCATTTTGGAGATATTTACACTTCTGCATTGGGTTGGTAGTAAGCTGAAATAAATGGAAACCACAAAGAGCACGGAGAATGAAGGCCACACGGAGCATGGTGTATGGTATCCACAAAGAACACAAAGAAAATTATTTATAGAATTTGCTTTATGCAATTCCGCCTCTGTTTAACATCATACACACAAATTTTAAAAATCGTTACTTCATACCCGGATAAATAATTGCATATGCCATCAGATCTCACCTTAACCAAGTCAATTAAAATAAATGCGTCTACTGAAAAGGTTTGGGAAGCATTAACTAACCCGGAACTCATTAAGCAGTATTTCTTTGGAACGGAATGCATCACGGATTGGAAAAAGGGAAGCCCTATTCTTTATAAGGGAATATGGGAAGGCAAGCCCTATGAAGATAAGGGAAACATTCTTGCTATTGAAACAGGAAAATTCATTCACTATAATTACTGGAGTTCTTTTTCCGGAACGGCCGACCTCCCGGAAAACTATGCGGAAATCAGGTATGAGTTAGAGGAAGATCAGCAGGGCACGATTTTTACCGTAATACAAAGCGGCTTTAAAACGCAGGAAGCAAAAGATCATTCCGATACCAATTGGGGTTATTTGTTGGGAGGGTTGAAGCAGTTGCTGGAAGCAGCAGGATAACAAGGCATAGCCCGGAACATTGTTATCCCCTATTCAATATTTCTAAAAAAGATGTTAAAGCAGTTCTGATATGGCAGTAAGCAACTGCATCTTTGTATTTTCCCGTCAGGGAGGTTAACCTTTTTCCCGAAACGATAAAAAGCCTGCCAACCCACTGTTGCTGCCTGTTATGTAATTTCACCGCAATTACAAGAGTACCTCCATGAAAAACCGCACCATACAACTGGTAACCCTGATGGCCATCATTTCTATGGCAGGTATAGTTGTGTTGCAGGTATTCTGGTTTCGCAAGGCCTTTGATGTAAGCGAGAAGGAGTTTGATCAAAGTGTGTTCACGTCGCTGCAGCGGGTAGCGGAGCAATTGTTGCAGATGAACAATCAGCAGGTACCGAATGCGCGATTGGTGAATCAGCTATCGGGTAACTATTTTGTGGTGAGTGTAAACGGGGAGATTGACACCAAAGTGCTGGAATCGCTGCTGAAGGCCGAATTCAAGGCGCGCGGGCTGACCAGCGATTTTGAATATGGCGTTTACGACTGTAACCACCAGAAACTGGTGTATGGCAACTATATTACTTTTCGTGAGGATGAGACCCGCCGCGCACCCCGTGAATTGCCGCAATGGAAAAATGACCTGTACTATTTTTCCGTCAATTTTCCTGATAAGTCCAATCACCTGATTGAATCCATGAGCATCTGGCTTTTTTCATCGCTGGTATTGCTGGTGGTGGTTGTTTTTTTCGCCTTTGCCCTCATTACGATCTTCCGTCAGAAACAATTGTCGGAGGTCCAGAAAGATTTTGTGAATAACATGACCCATGAATTCAAGACTCCGGTGTCTACCATTTTGGTTACCTCCAGATTATTGCATAAGCCGGAAGTACAGCATCAGCCGGAAGCGATTGAGCGGTATTCAAACCTGATACAGCAGGAAGCTTTGCGCTTAAAGAGCCAGGTAGAAAGGGTATTGCAGGTTGCCGTATGGGAGCAGAAGCAGATGAAGTACAAAATGGAAACGGTGAATATGCACGATTGCATTGAACAAGCGGTGATGAGTGTGGCACAGATTGTGAAAGATAAGGGAGGCAGCATTGAACAATTTTGCCATGCTGCAAATGCGGAAGTAACAGGCGATCAGATGCATTTGACCAATATGTTGTTTAACCTGCTCGACAATGCCGTAAAGTATTGCCTTCAACCGCCTGTAATACGTATTACAACCATGAATAAAGGAAACAAACTGGAAATTGCTGTTACCGACAACGGTATTGGCATACACCAAAAAAATATTCGCCGCATCTTCGACCGTTTCTTCCGGGTTTCCACCGGAGATGTGCATGATGTGAAGGGGTTTGGATTGGGATTATACTACGTGAAACATGTGGTGCGTGATCATCATGGAAGTATTGGTGTGCAAAGTGAACCGGGAAAGGGAACAACGGTAACCATAAGTTTTCCGCAGCAAACAAACAGTTAAATGAAAGCAGAAAAGGCAAATATTCTATTGGTGGAGGATGACAGGAGCCTGGCATCGGTAATTCGTGATTACCTGGATATTTCCGGTTACCAGGTCACGTTATGCGAGGACGGGGAAAGTGCGCTGTCAGCTTTTAAGAAGCAGAAATTCGATCTCTGCATACTGGATGTGATGATGCCAAAGAAGGATGGCTATGCCGTGGCGGAAGAGATCAGGAGTACGGAGGAGGCGATGCCGATTCTGTTTCTTACTTCAAAGTCAGGAAAGGAAGACCGTATCAAAGGGTTCAAATCCGGTGGCGATGATTTTATTACCAAACCATTTAACATAGAGGAACTGGTGCTGCGGATGGAAGTATTTCTGAAACGGAGCAAAGCCAGCCATTCCAGACAAAAATCATTCAGGTTAGGAACGATTCTTTTCGACTATACCAACTATGAGCTTTCTGTGGAGAAAGCGGTGGTTGCCAAACGCAACAGAACCATTACCGATCCGGTTAGTGAAAAGCGAAAGCTTACAGAAAAAGAAGCGGAGATACTTTATGCATTGTGTTGCAATCTTCATAACGTAGTAAAGCGCGACGACCTGCTCATGAAAGTTTGGGGAAGCAACGATTATTTTTTAGGCCGGTCGCTGGATGTTTTTATTTCGAAGCTCCGCAAATATCTCTCTGTTGATCCTGCCGTTGAGATTGAGAACCACCATGGTGTTGGGTTTAAACTTACGGTTAAAAAGGAATGACAGGTATGGGTTGTTGGGTATTTATCTATGGGACTCAGGACTCAGGACTTAAGACTTAAGACTCAAGACTCAGGACTCAAAAAGTACTTACTTCTTTGATACGCTGCCTATACCCGAAATTTTTGATTTTACCACAGGGTCTCCAACATATTCAATCTGTCCGACACCTTTCACGGTGGCATCGAGATAGTTTTTTACATTCAGCGACATATTGCCTGCACCCGATAAAGAGGCGTATATGGTATCATATTCACTTTCCGAAAATTGAACATTACCCGCACCTTGCAGGTTGAGTTTGATTTTGGATTGTCTGAATGACTTTATTACCACATTACCTGCCCCGCTCAGGGTAACAGCCTCCAGTGAAGGGGTAGTAACAGTGATGCTGATATCAGCATTGGAAAGGTTGATATCTTCAGTAGTGCTGATTACCAGTCTGTCTTTCGTTACAGAGGTTTCGATCAGTGAAACGATATTCTCGTATGAAGTTACAGACAAACCATAATCGGTGCCTGAAATAATCTTTACCTCAGCGGCACCACGGATTTCCACTTCCGTAAAATCTTTTATGGCGCGCTGTTCCGTAGTACGCTCACCGCTGCCGGTAACAGCACGATCACAGGAAACCATGCATAACAAAGCAGGCAGCATCAATGCGTACCAAAAACGGGAAAAGGGTAAGGTATGGAGGATAGTGAGCGACATGTGTGTTCAATTAAGATTAAACTGATCACCGAAAAACCGGCATTTAAACTGAAGGGTAAATCAGGTATCTGTCTGTGCCGGGGAATCTGTTTCTTCTTTTTTGCCTACCATTTCAGGCGGCCTTCCGCGCAAGGCGCTCCAGGTTTCATCAATAGCTACCTGTGATACCGGGTGGAGGCCGGCTTTCTCCAAAGCGGTCCAGACTGTATCGCGCCGGATGTCTGTTTTTATCATACCACCGCCTTTAGGGTAACATGCCCAGAAAATGCAATTGTATTTGCCTGCTTTGGAGCATTGTACAACCAGTTTCTCCAACTGTGATTGTGATGAAGAGAATAGTTGAACAAAATCGTACTTACCTTCATCTGATTTGAGGGGTTTGGTGCTGTACTTTCTGGCACCAAGCATAGTCAGGTATTCTTTTGGGGCATTTACAATCAAAACTGCCTGATCCCCTTCGAGGCGAAGCTTTTTCAGTAGCTGCTCTTTATTCATATTTGGTAAGCTGATTCTGGTTAAAACAATGATGCTACAGTCAGAAAATCAATAGACTGAACGCGATTTTCAATGGACGAAGTTAATTATATAATCGCTGATAGGTTATATTAATCTTACTTTACGCAATATTCAGCTCTTTTTGGCTGATCAGGAAAAGATCCTGATGATGGTTTTAATAAGAATCCGAAGGTCATTTGCAAAGGTTCTTTGCTGAAGGTAATCCAGGTTCAGCTTCAATTTCTGGGGCATAATTTCCTTTATATATCCCTGTTCGGGATCTTCATAACCGGCAATAAGCCGGTGTTCATCAAAATAATGAAGGGATACCGCATCCGTAATGCCGGGCTTTGCCTGCAGCACCTGCAATTGCAGCTCATTATATTTAGAAACAAAGTAGGGAACTTCCGGCCGTGGCCCGACCAGGCTCATATTACCTATCAGCACATTTATCAATTGCGGCAACTCATCAAACTTATATTTTCTCAGCCATATACCGGTGCGGGTGATCCTTTTGTCTGTTGCACCAATGGTTAGCCATCCCTTTTTGTCGGAACCGGTTTGCATTGTCCGGAACTTGAACATGCTGAATGGCCTGCCGTTTTGCCCCACCCGTTCCTGCAGGTAGAAAACCGGCCCTCTGGAGTCGAACTTAATGATGAGGGCAAGAAGAAGGAAGAACGGGGAAAGGATTATCAGGGCTATCGCGGCAATTACAAAATCAAAGATTCTTTTGCTGAGCAGGTACATTGACGTTTTCTGAATTTATTTGCAGGCGCTTACGAATCTTAAGGATTTATGCAACAGAAATTACATCCTGCCTGGCTTTTACTACTGCTTTTACTACCATATCGAGTTGCGCTTCTGTGAGATCAACAAACAACGGCAATGAAATTTCACGCGCGTAGTTGTCAAAGGCAACGGGATATGCATCCATATTAAAGCCAAGCCCTTTATAATAGGAAAGCAATGGCAAAGGCTTGAAATGCACATTTACCGATACATCCTGATCAAAGATCTTTTGAATAATGGCATTTCGCTGCGTAATTGTGATGTCGCGGATGCGCAGCATGTAAAGATGGTAAGATGAGGTCTTATCTGCTGTATCGAGTACAGGTAACTCCGCCCAGTCAAAGTGCCTGAAGGCCGCTGCATAGCGGTGTGCCAGCAGCTTTCGCCTGGGGAGGTGCATGCCTTCATAAGACCGGAAGGTGGCCAGTCCGATTGCCGCCAGCACATCAGGCATGTTGCATTTCATTCCGGCTTCCACAATATCATACTCCCAGTTGCCCTTTTGCATTTTTGCCAATGCATCTTTGTTTTGTCCGTGCAACGATTTGGTATTGAGTTGCCGGTAGATCACACTGTTGTCAAAGGGTGCAGGCAGGTGCAGGCAAACGGCGCCGCCTTCCGCAGTCGTCAGGTTTTTTACGGCATGGAAGGAAAACACCGTTGCATCGACAAGGGTCCCTGTTCGTTTACCTTTATATACGGCACCGATAGAATGAGCGGCATCGGATAAAACCATGATTCTTCCCAGTTGTTTCTGTTCGGCGGTGGCAGCCACAAAATGCTTTTTGTATTGCGGTTCATTCACCAATTGATTGATTGCGGCATAATCACAGGGCAATCCACCAATATCTACAGGCATAATAACCTTCGTACGCGCAGTGATTGCTGACCGGATTTTAAGAACATTGATGTTAAAGTCGTCCTGATTCACATCCACAAGAACCGGTACTGCACCGCAATGAATTACCACATTGGCTGTTGCAGAATAGGTATAGGCGGGTAGAATTACTTCGTCACCTTCCCTGACACCAAACCAGCGCAACATGATTTCAAGTCCTGCAGTTGCAGAATTTAGACACAGTACCTCTTCCGCACCTACATAGGTTGCAATCTCTTTTTCCAGTTGCTTGGTTTTGGGTCCGGTTGTAATCCATCCTGACTTCAGTGCGTCTACTACTTCCTGTATTATTGCATCGTCAATATGTGGCGGGCTGAAAGGAATCACGTTGTTGTTCCTGTGATTTAAGAATGTTAAATGATAACGGCTCCTGAAAAGCCAGTGCGAAATTAATATTAAGCCAAACAACTGTTTAACCTGCAGACGGATTACGGTGTAACAACAGAAAATCAACTATTCCTTTTGCATAGCCCAGTCCATAGGAAAGGTGCAGAAGGAAGAAGCTGTACATGATTTGGACAACATCTATCGCGTTATTACTGAATTTCAAAGCGGAGCCCAGGGAGATGGAGCCATAAAGCAGGAGAATAAAAAGCGGGAAGTTGCTCACCCGCAAAATGAGCAAGGACTGAATGGCAGCGAGTGCAAGAAACAGGACAAAGAGAAAGGGAATAAGCTGGCGAAAGGTAGTTACCGTTCGGTGTTTTCTGTTCACATAAACTTTCCAATAGCCGTACTCATAATATTGCCGGAACAGTTTTTTCCAGGAAGGCCGTACATAATAATTTACTGAGGTATTCAGCGTCAGCCAGATCCGTCCTCCCGCTTTTTGGATTCTGAAGTTAAATTCATCGTCCTGGTTGCGGATGAGTGCTTCATCAAACAATCCTGTTTTGCTAAACACTTCTTTCCGGTACATAGGCATGCCGACCGTATCGGTATAACCACTGCCCTGCCCGGTTCGGAAATAGGCATTGCCGACACCAAAAGAGGAAGACATGGCACGGGCAATATTTTTTGACACCTTATTGGTATAACAGTTTTTCCAGTAGCCGCCACTGCACCAGACTTCCGGATGGGACTCCAGTATCATAACATTTTCCATGAGGTAACCAGCTGCCATCTCTGCATGGGCGTCGAATATCAGTATATACTCGCCGGTGGAATTTTTTATGCCGAGATTGCGTGCAGCGGGGGTGATCTTTTTTTCATTTATGATCACTTTAAGAACCGGAAGGCGCTTACGAATATTTTCCAGTATGGCAGCCGTGCCATCATCACTCAGGCCATCACATACGATAATCTCCAGTAATTTTTCCGGATAGTCTGCCGCCACGATAGAATTAATGCAGGCTTCAATAAAATCCTTTTCATTGCGGCACGGAATAACCACACTCACTTTTTTCATACGAATTCAGTTTGGGGTCCGGGATGCTGCAGCAGTTTCTGATAAATGGCTACCAGTTTTTTTTCTTCCTGTTCCCAGTTAAAAACTGATTCGATGGCCTTTCTTCCATTCATTCCCATTTGAATGGCCAGTTCATTATCTGTCAGAAGCTTATTGATGGCCGCGGCTATGGCTTCTATATTGTACGGGTCGGTACAAATTCCACATGCAAACCTCGATACGATATCTTGCCATAATGGAAAGTCGGAGGCAATTACCGGCAGCCCGGCAGCCATGTATTCAAACATCTTTACAGGGTATGCTTCCACATAATTTTCAGTTGGATGTAGTAATACAAGCCCTGCCCTGCAGGCGGCCAGCAGCGCTTTAACCTGTTCCCGGTTCATAAAACCATGCTCTCTTACTTTTTCCCACCCATGCAGCCGGGAGATCTCATTGCGCAGGGTTGCTGGAGAGAAGGTGCCGCCCAGGTGCAGGATGGTATTGCAATGCGGGAGTGCAGATACCATTTCGCGGATGCCCCTGATTTCGGTTATTCCACCTATATAACAAATCTCATTCTTACGGAGGTTTGTTGTTTTTTCCGGAGCAGGGAATTCCTTCAGAAGGGGGAAGTTGCACACTTGTGCCGTATTGGGATTGAGGGCTTTAAATCGTTTCTCCAACAAAGGAGTAACGGTAATCACCTGGTCGAAGCTGGCAACAGCATGGTTTTCGTAGCGTTCAAAAGCGGCGGCAATGGTTCTTCTGGCAAAGGAAGGAAGGTAGTGCTTGGCCAGTAACTGGCGGGGTACATCTTCATGTGCATCATAAATCACTTTGAAACCTGCTTTCTTCAGCTTCAGGCCGATACGCAACAGTTCAGGGTCATGCAGGTGATAGATTTCCGCATTTACCTGAAGCGCTTTCTTCCACACTTCATTCACGGTAGTAATCATGCGCGCTGGCCGAGAAGCATTTTTATTTACTGCAATAATGCGCACATTATTTTTCACCTCATCTTTTTCCGCGGGTACAATAAGGGTGACTTCATAACCGGCCTGGGCCAGCGATGAACATTCTTTAACAAATATCCTGGTATCGAAAGGATGATGTACGGAAGTGAGGTGGCAGACTTTCATGTGGCTGCGGTGATGCTGTCATAAAGATCAAAAAATAATTTCCGGCTGTGCGATTTTGTTGCCTGCAGTAACATCATGTTTAAGTTTTCTTCCAGCACATCCTTTTTAAAAAGAGCTAATGCTTTCTCAAAATCTCCAGCCGACAGCGTTGCGGCAATAACCCCGTTTTTTTCATGCGTCACCCATTCCCTGTTGGCCGGTATATCTGATAAAACCGGCACACAGCCTGCACTCATTGCCTCGAGCAGGCTAACGGAAGTAGCATCACTTTCAGGGTAGCTTACGAAGATTTTGGCTGCTTTGTACCAGTCATTATTTTGTTCACTACCGATCCAACCTGCGAAAACTACCTGTTCCAAGAGCCCTGCATCAGCAGCGAGTTTTTGCAGGTTGCCCGTTTCTTCACCGGTAGCTGCAATTACCAGTTTCCATTTTTTTTCATGGCGTTTCGCAAATTCGGCAAATGCATGTATGATGTGATTGATCCGGTACAGTTTCTTATGCAGCCGGTTGCTGTAAATAATGTTTTGTTTGGCGGCGATCAGTTTTTCTAATGTATCAGCATTGGTGCAGACCGGGTCTATGCCGAAATTAATGACCGCCACCGGCAGATTTTTTTTCGAAAGATCTTTCATGCGATCTGCCAGGAATCTTGCATCGGCAGTGAAGTGGCCTGCTGACGCAAGAATTTGTTCCGCCATTTTGCGATAGAAGTAACCGCGATGGGGGTTGATCAGTATATCGCTGCCCCAGGCAGTGATGATGGTTTTTTTCTTCAGGTGGCCTGCCGCTTTTAAAGTCAGCCAGGCAGCGGTATTCACCTGGTGAACATGGATGATGTCTGGTTGAAATTCATGAATGATATTTTTGATTGCGGGAATAGTCCTGATGAGTTGAACTGGTTTGCGGATGCTGAAGTTGGCTGTTTTCGTTTCACCGGTATAGTCCTTATTAACCGTATTCGTAAGCAATAGTATCTCGTCAAAATAGCCTTCAATTAAACGGATGAAATTGTAGGTATGCACAGAATTCATACCCACGAGCAGAAGCTTTTTCATCGCAGCGTATTTATTGACTCCATTGATTATACCATTTCTTTAAGACGGGATCCAGATCAAGGTAAGGCTGATCAAGTTTACGGGTATCGCCGGTTACAACAGCCGGGTTACCGGCAATAATGGAAAAGTCGGGGAAGGCACCGTTCACATAACTGTAAGCACTTACCATGCACCCTTTGCCTATGGTCGTGCCTGGCATAATTACCGTATGCGGCCCAATGAAGGAATATTTGCCGATCACCACGCTTCCTTTAACATAGCCTGCATGGTTTTGCCGGCCGGTATATGCATTACCATAAAGCCGTATGGAAATATGGCTGGAATGGGTGAGGATGCTTACATAATTAGTTATCTGGCAGCCTTCTTCAATTGTTAGTCCGTTACTGGCATCAATCATTGAAAAGTGGCCGATAAAAACATGATTGCCGAGCTGTAAATTTTCCGGGTTACCAAGGTAGGTAGTATTACTGATTCTCACCTGAGGTAATTTTCTGCCGCTGGCATCGGTATACCCCCAGATCATTGCCGGAATACGGTCGGTGCCGAATAATCTTCTTAAACGTTGGAAAAACTTTCGAATCATAGCTTTGGTACCGGTAGTCCGGTCTATTGGGTTTGTTTTATGATGCTCACCGGCAGGTAATAGAACCTGTACAGGGCATACAGCAAGAGGCTTCCGCTTCCCAGGCTGAGTAACAAAAATGCCAGGTCTGCATTGTTGAGCCAGCCACCTATGATGATGGCGGTGCAGCGCAGCAGCGTGTCAACTATGGCAAAACGCATTGCCCATTGCTGTTTGTTCAGCACGATGGTAATCGCAGCAACCGGGCTGAAAATGAAATTCAACAACAACCATGGGCTTAGAAGTTGTGCGATGACACCGGCTTCTCTCCACGATGCGCCAAAAATCCATGAAAAGAGTTGCGGCGCCAACAATGCCAATACGGTGAATATAGGAACTCCTGCAATGCTCATCTGTATGTAAACACTTTTTGTAAGTGATTGTAATTTTTTACCATCGGCCACCAGGGTACTTGCTTTTTGAAAATAAACCTGGAACATGGCAGCGCCAATTAATGCGGAAGGCACCTTCAGTATCCGGAAAGCAAATGCATAGGATCCGAGCAGGCTTTTGGGAAAAAAATAATTGAGGAGAAAGATCACCAGTATATCCTGTAATACTCCGGAAAAGGCATGCGGTGTATTTATGGTCAGGAAGGTCTTGTAAGCGCGGAAGTTTTCCAGCATCATTTTGCGTGATACAAAGTGTTCCAGTGCCGCCAGTTTTTTTATAGATCCTGCAAGATAGATGGCCATGGCAGCGAACTGCCCGGCAATGGAACCAATCATGAGCCCTAATGAAGAGAAACCGTTAATGCCAAGTCCGATGCTTATGATTCCTGTTATGCCCGACTGACTGACCTTTCCTGCAGCGAGCAATCGAAATTTTTTTTGTCGCGACAGCCAGTAATTAAGTGCCTGTGCCCCTCCTGCGAAGAGCAGAAAAAAGGGAAGATAAAACTGCATTTGATGTAATTCCGGTGTAGCGAGCCAAACGGGAAGCTGTCGGGAGAAAAGAAGAATAAAAATCAACAGGATTAACGTAAGTGTTGCGGTGATGATGAATGCCAGCCGCAGAATATTTACTGCAGAGGATTCCTTTTCCGGAAGCATGATTGCCAGCTCGTAACGAAACGTGGCCACTACCGCAACTGCGGCAGCAAAAGAAGAGAAAATCGAAAATATGCCAAACTCTTCAGGAGTATAAATACGCGAGAGTACCGGTGACAGCAGGATGGGGATTGCCTGCGCAAGCACGGTACCACTAAGGAGGGTGAGTACATTACGAAGAAAATCATTTCCAGGGAATAGTGAACGCAACATCTAAGCGCACGGGTAATTTCTGCCAAGATAGTGAACGATTTATTGGAGCAATGGATAATCGCTGCCCGTCTTTGCCGGCTGAAGATGTTGTCTGAAACACGGGTGATGATGGCAGAATGTAAACGATCAGGAAAAGAGAACTGATCTGAATTGCTTTGAAAACGGCACGGCTTATTGGTAAGGCATCATTCGAAACGCTTAGCGTAATGCATAAATGCGTTCGATAATCTCAACCACCTTTAATCCTTCCAGGGCATTGGTGGTGATGGTGGAACGCCCGAGCAAAGTGTCAATCACATTTTGTATTACGTATTGGTGATTGGCGGCGCTTCCTTTATATGTTCCATAGTCGTTGGGTGGATTAGCCGGAGCGAGTTCCGGCAACTGGTAATCGAGGATATGGCAAAATTCAACCTGTTCCATATATTGCCCTCCAACTTTTATACTTCCTTTTTCCCCAATGATGGTAATGCTGCTTTCCAGGTTTTTATCCCAAACCGATGTGGAGTAGTTAAAACTGCCCATGCCGCCATTTAGGAATTGGAAACTTACCTGTCCGCTGTCGTCTTTGAATTCGGTAGAGTGCCGGTGGTTATTATTGGCAAATTGTGCGCTGATACCCGTAATGTCTCCAAAAAGCCAATACATGATATCGATGAAATGACTGAACTGCGTAAACAAAGGCCCGCCGTCAAGTGACATTTTGCCTTTCCAGGTACCTGCCTGCGATTGCTTTTCAGGGTGGTAATACCGGTCGTCGCGGTTCCAGTAGCAATTTATCTGCACCGTAAATATTTTGCCCAGCCTGTTTTCCAGTATAACTTTTTTAAGCCACTGTGATGGAGGGCTGTACCGGTTTTGCATCACACAAAATACCTGCTTCGATACTTTAAGTGAAGTAAAGATCACTTCTTCACAAGATGCTTTTGTAAGGCCCATTGGTTTTTCAACAACAACGTGGCAGCCTCTTTCCAGGGCTTTTATGGCCAGCGGAGCATGCAATCCATTTGGAGTGCAAATGCAAATGACGTCCGGGATACTGTCTGCAGAAAGCAAAGCATCCGCGGTGTCAAAAAAAGGCACATTGAAATTCGATTCAGCATGAAGCCGCTGTGAGACATCAATATCAGCGATTCCCTGTAGCACCGCTTCCGGATGGTTATGAATCATGCTGGCATGTCTTTTACCAATATGCCCGAATCCAATGATGCCGAAGGATATCTTTTTCATGAGTTAATCAGCAATGCTTTCTGCTGCAAGGTTAACTAAAATTTAATGAGATGCCGGAAGAACTGATGTGCCGGAGGTTTATGCTTTCATTGCAGCCGGTTGACTTTAAAGGAAACTGGTGCGTGTTACGCCGGATAAAGTTTATGGCAATGGGTGGCTGACCCGGTTCAGTGTGCGGTCAGTATGCATTCTTTTCACCTCTGAACATATTCCATACCGTAAGCACAATGATTTTGATGTCAAGAAGGAAGCTCCAGTTTTCAATATAAAACACATCCGCAACAACCCGGCCGTGCATCATTTCAGGATCTGCAGTTTCTCCGCGAAAGCCCCGTATCTGTGCAAGCCCCGTAAGCCCCGGTTTGGCAAGGTGGCGTGTCATATATTTTTCAACTATGGGCCGATAAATCTCATTGAGTTTAATAGGGTGGGGCCGGGGTCCAACAACGCTCATATCGCCAAGTAATACATTCAGAAACTGGGGCAGTTCATCTATATTCAGCTTGCGTAAATATTTTCCAACACGTGTGATGCGGGCATCATTTTTCTGAGCCTGTACAAATTCCGAATCGCCTTCCGTAACCGTCATGGTACGAAACTTGAAAATCTTAAAAATCTGGTAATCTTTTCCGGAACGGTTCTGGAGATAGAATACCGGCCCTCTGGAATCGAGTTTGATCAGCAAAGCTACTATCGGAATAAGCCAGCTTAAGATAAATATGAAAACAAGCGCTGAGAACACAATGTCGAAGCTGCGCTTGATCATTTGATTAAAAACATTCGAAAGTGGTTCAGGCTGCAGGGAAATCACCGGATAGAATCCATAAAAATCCACTGTAATATTCCTGTTATGGAAAGCGCTGAAATCAGGTACCACTTTAAATCGTATCAGGTTGTCTTCAGCGAACCGCAGCAGGTGATTGATTTTTTCTGCTTCGCGCAAGGGCAATGCGCAGAAAATCTCATCTATCTTCTGTTCCAGGGCAAATTTCTTCGCATCTTCAATGGTACCGTTTAATGAATAGTCACCGGCTACTGTCTTATCATCAAATATTCCCAGTGGCTTGAAACCATATCCTGTATAATCATGCAAGGTATCAAACATCCTTTTACCCATTCGATCTCCGCCAATCACGATAACCCGGAACGTGTTTTTTCCCGATAACCGTTCATTTCTTAACCTGAACATTAATCCAATCCGCAACAGGGTGTCGAGAATGATGAAGCAGAAATAGCCATACAGGAAAAGAATGCCCGGCCAGGTATACGGCGTAAACAACAGGATGACCGTAGAGAGTAACATGGCATGAAAAACGATGGCCTGGAAGTGTTTCGAGAATGACTTCTCAAACTGCTCGAAACGTTTTGGGGTGTATAATTCCAGGAAATAGGCCACTACCAGCCAGCAGAGTACCATGGCAATTGAGGCCTGGACAAAGAGTTCTTTAAAATTTGATTTGATCTCGCCCCAGATAAACAAATAACCTAAGAGGAAAGAAAGCAGAAGCAGGATGATGTCGCTCAGTAGATTTATGATGGAATACAGTCTGAATTTTTCGCGAATCATCTACAAAACGACATTTAAGGCGCCGCAAATGTAATTAATTCAAAGAATTTTAAGGCTTTTCATCAACACGTCAGTGTGGAAGAAGTAGGT
>CAZGBP010000057.1:0-23643 GCA_964524035.1 uncultured Bifidobacteriaceae bacterium | reverse complement strand
GATTGTGGTAGTCAATAATGGGCATGTCTTTAGCATACTCATGATACAGTCGTTGAGCTGTCTCATTAGACAACAGAAAATGTTCGTCCAAAAACTTTTTCATATAGCAGAAAATTGATGTTGTAGCAATAAAAGCTAAAATAGGAAATAGTTATAGGGCCGGAATTAAAAACTACGCAATCGTTGCCAATGGGAAAGAGATGAAAATCATAGTTTCAGGCAATTGTAAATTCCATATTCCAGGCCTCTTAGTTCGGCTAATCCGCGAAGGCGTCCGATGGCACTGTAGCCTGGATTTGTTACTTTTCGCAGATCATCCAGCATCTGATGACCATGATCCGGACGCATGGGCAGACATATTTTTCTGTCTTTCATCAATAACAGTAATTCTTTAACCACGGCATACATGTTCACATCGCCTTCCAGGTGATTATCCTCAACAAAATCGCCATACGAATTGCGTTTAGTGCTGCGCAAATGAACGAAGTGTATCCTGTTACCAAATTCTTTTATCATAGCTGGCAGGTCGTTGTCTTCCCGTACACCAAATGAACCTGTACAAAAGCAAAGACCATTATTCGCAGACGGGATAGTTTCCGCTAAAACCCTGACATCATCTGCTGTACTTACTACTCTTGGCAAACCTAAGATGGAATAGGGCGGATCATCCGGATGAATCGCTATCATCACACCACATTCTTCCGCCACAGGTATAATTTGCCGGAGGAAGAAAATCAGGTGTTGACGTAATGTATCTGCATCAATATTGGCATACGCATCCAGTTTTTGCCGGAATTGCTGCAGTGTAAAACTCTCCTCGCTGCCGGGTAGCCCAGCTATGATATTTTTCTGTAACTGTAGTTTCTCATCATCGGTCATTTCCTCCCATCGCTGTGTGGCCATAGCCAGTTCAGCAGAAGTATAATCAGCCGCCGCATTTTCACGTTGCAGCATAAACACATCAAAAGCAACAAAGGCGGCCTTTTCAAAACGCAGCGCCTTGCTGCCATCCGAAAATGTGTAGCTGAGGTCCGTACGGGTCCAGTCGAGCACTGGCATAAAGTTGTAGGTGATGACCTTTATGCCACAAGCTGCCAGGTTGCGGATAGATTGCAGATAATTGCTGATGACAGTTAAATAGTCACCTCTTTGCATTTTTATATCTTCATGTACAGGCAGGCTTTCTACTACATTCCATAACAAACCGGCTGCTTCAATTTCTTTTTTTCTTTTGATGATTTCTTCCAGCGTCCACACTTTTCCATTGGGAATATGATGAAGGGCGGTTACGACCCCGGTGCAGCCTGCTTGCAGGATATCGCTGAGACTGACGGGGTCGCCTGGCCCGAACCACCGCATGCTTTGCTCCATTAAATAAGTTGAACTCATACTTACCGTTTATATCTTATTTTAATTCAAGAACCACTACCGACCTGGCGGGTATTTCTGCAACAAGTTCATTGGACTCTTTCCTGGCACCGCTGAAGTCTGAGATCTTAACATTCGCCGGATTTTCAAACGTATTGATATCGGTGAGATTCTTTGATGTCAGTATTTTACCGCTAACCCGTTGCCATGTTATGCCGGGTAATGCTGCATTGATCTTTATTGCCTTGGAGGGGTTAATATTCACAATTGAAATATGTGTAGTTCCTATTGAGTCGATTGAGGCCGAAATATTCAGAGCCGGAATTTTTTTATCCTCTACAATGTAATCTGGTGATCTAAATGATATATTCAGCTTTTTTGCATCCTGGTGCACTTTATAAAGATCAAAAACATGATATGTAGGCGTGAGTAATAATTTTTCATCTTTTGTTAAAATCAGCGCCTGCAACACATTTACTGTTTGTGCCAGGTTAGCCATCTTTACCCGTTCGCAATGATTATTAAATATGTTCAGGTTGATGCCTGCAATCAGGGCATCCCGCAGGCTGTTTTGCTGGTAGAGAAAGGCAGGATTGGTACCCGGTTCCACATCTGTCCAGATTCCCCATTCATCCACCACCAGAGCTATACGTCTTGCAGGATCATATTTATCCATGATAGTGGAATGTTTTGTCACCAGTTCTTCCATCCGCAACGTGTTCTTCATTGTATTAAAGTATTCTTTCTCATCAAAAGAAGTGGCAGAACCTTTTTTACGCCAGATACCTGTTGGTACTGTATAGTAATGCAGCGTGGTGCCCCACATGTGGTCGGCATTTATCTTCCGCATCAGTGTTTCAGTCCAGTTATAATCATCTGAGTTGGCTCCGCTGGCAATCCTGTGTATCGGCTGGTTTTTATAGTCTTTGACAAATGATCCGAAACGGCGGTACAGGTCTGCATAAAAATCGGCTGTCATATATCCACCGCAGCCCCATGTTTCATTACCCACACCCCAGTATTTTACAGTCCATGGTTCTGCACGGCCGTTTTGCTTTCGAAGATCTGTCATAGTGCTTTTTGCATCTGAGTTGATATATTCCACCCACTTTGACATTTCCTCCACTGTGCCGCTGCCTGCGTTTCCGGCAATGTATGGTTCACAATCCAGCAAGTCGCATAGTTCTAAGAACTCATGAGTACCGAAACTGTTATCTTCCGATACGCCACCCCAATTGGTATTCACCATGTAAGGACGTTTGTCACGGGGCCCGATACCATCCATCCAGTGATACTCATCGGCAAAACAACCGCCCGGCCAACGCAGGTTAGGGACTTTTATTTTTTTGAGAGCCTCCACTATATCCAGCCTTATCCTGTCTTTTTTGGGAACTTTTAAGGTGTCACTTACCCAAAAACCATCATAAATACAGCGACCGAGGTGTTCAGAAAAATGTCCATAGATATGGCGGCTGATAACGGGACCAGGTGTAACACCGTCCACCAGCAGGGTAGTCTGGTTTTGTGCAACAGCGGAAAACAACATGAATAAAGATGTAATAAGAATAGCTGTTCTTTTCATCGGTTTTTTTTTACTTTATAAAAAATTTGGGTGTAGTTGGCCGGGCTGATGTGCCGGTAACATTTTCCATTTTTAAATTGCTTACTTTTTTACTTTCAACGGCATAAGCAAAATAAGACGGGATATTTTTTCCCCAGCTGATATGACAGTTGCGTAGACGGATATTTGTGGCCCCATCAAAGTAAAACCCGGAAGTGCTGCCCCGTATAAAACCATCCACACTGGCTGGCCTTCTGTCATATATACCGCCGGCAATAGATGTTGTCTTTTGGATTTGAATATCTACATTATCAAAGAAAATGTTCTCAATTTTATCAGCCGATTCACCGCTGACAAACACCCCGTTTTCTCCCTTACACCTGATATTGCAGAAATAAATATTACTTACGTTACCCACCCTGCCCTCTGTTGCGCCTTTTGGAAAGCGCCAATTTGCATCCTTATGATTGACGGAGGCCCGGCGATAAGCGGTAACATAGATTGGCTCAGCTTTTCCCCACCACACATCGGAAAAAAGACGGCTTTCAATAATCATATTTGAAAAAGTCACATCACTCACTACCCCTTCATCCCGGTTTTGAATCCCGACACCACGGTTGCTGTTCTTAATGATACAATTATTGAACAACACTTGCCGGATGGTATCCATATTTTCAGAACCGATCTTTATAGCACAACTTCTTGATGTCATGGTGCAGTTGCTGACAACAATATTTTCACAGGCACCAAACTCTTCATATTCCCTGCGGTTTTTGAGACATATACAATCATCTCCGCTTTCGATATAACAATCGCTGATGCGGACATTTTTGCAATGGTCAAGATCAATACCATCACTGTTGCGGACTTTTAGACTGTTGAGCAGGGTTATACCGGAGATTACCACATCATTGCAGCCAACCAGGTGAATTGTCCAGTAAGCCGCATTCCCGATTTTCAAATCCCTTATCCGGATATTATTTCCACCTATAATAGTGAGCACATGCGGCCGTGGGTCCAGTACATGGAAAGGTTTAAGCACATAAGCATCTTCCTCCTCTTCTCCCATAAAGGAAATACCATTGCCATCAATCTCCCCGTTGCCGCTAATGGTCACATTCTCCAGGTTTTCTCCGCCTATCCAGATTGTTCCTTCGCCGGGATTTTGCCGGAAAGCACTTTTGGTATAAACTTTTTCATCTGGGTTAGCCAGCAGTTTTGCATTCGCCTCCAGGTGTAATTCAATATTTGAACGGAGATCAAATGGACCGGCAAGAAAAATATTCCCCGATGACAACACCACTTTGCCACCCCCCGCTGTATGACATGCATCGATGGTTTTCTGGATAGAAGCTGCATCATCCTTTTTGCCATCTCCAACAGCCCCATAATCCTTTACATAGAATATTCTCTGGGCATTCCCACTAATCAGTGAAGATAAAATAATGAGCAGGGTAATTAACTTTTTTATCATTGCTTCATTTATATTTTGCTAATCCTGAGGCCCTGCTTTTTGGGTCGCTTCCCCATGAACCGGGCTGTTTGCCAAGCCATATTTCCAACCGGCCTCCCGCCATTAGCATTTGATAAGTAATAAAGTTTTTTTTGTATAATTTTCCGTTCCACTTCATTTTTCGGATATATACATTATCTCCGGCTGATTTGTGTGTGATGACCTGAAACTTCTTCTGATCCTGTACCCGCAGCGAGAGGCTGTCAAACAAAGGAGAGCACAAAAGATATTCTCCAGAAACCGGGTTCACCGGGTAGAAACCCATTGCAGCAAAAATATACCAGGCACTCATCTGGCCGGCATCATCATTACCGCTTAGGCCGCCTGGGCCATCGCTGTATTCTTCACCTGCTATTTTTCTTACCACCTGCTGTGCTTTCCACGGCGATGACGTATAGTTATAAAGAAACGGGATATGGTGGCCTGGTTCGTTGCCATGCCAGTATTCATTTTTGATAAACAAACTGTCCAGTTCTCTTTCCAGCACCTTTGTTCCTCCCATAAGCTTTGCAAGACCCGGAATATCATGCGGCACATAAAAAGTATATTGCCTTGGTGTACCTTCAGTAATATACTCTTCTCTTTTATCGGCATCAAACGATTCAAACCAATTGCCGTTTGCATACCTGCCCCTGACCATTTTTACTCCGGCATCAAAAAGATATTTATAGTTCTGTGCCCTTTTTTGAAGCACCAGATATTCTTCCCTTTTTCCTAAATCTCTTGCTACAACACTTAGAGCATAGTCATCAAAGGCATATTCAAGCGTACGGCTTACCTGCTCTTTTTTATGAAAGGCATAGGGTACACTGTCCTCCATCGGAATAAATCCAAAATTCAGGTAGGATGACAGTGCCCTTCTTCCCATCCCATTTCTATAATCTGCTATGCTTTCCGGTGTTTGAAATGCATTCTTTTTCATCAGGGCATAAGCGGCATTGACATCATAGTCCCGCAGCCCTTTGTTGTAAGCAGCAGCCAGGAAAGCTGCAACATGATCGCCTATCATCGCTGCAGTATAATTATTCCAGCAGGGAAAAACAGGCAGCCAATTCCCTTCCTGGCCTTTGAGAACCATTGACCGGGCAAATTCATTAATAAGTGCAGGATGCGTTATTTCCAGCAGGGGAAGCTGCGCCCGGTAAATATCCCACATAGAAAAATCATCATAGTAATGACCGGCCCCCATTTTTCTTACTTCATAATTTCCGGCAAACTTTGGATAACTACCATCCGCATCACTAAACAACCGTGGGTGCTGCAATGCATGATAGAGGGCCGTATAAAAAATCCGTTTGTCTTTTTCATGCGGGGTGGCCACTTCTATTTGTGACAACGCAGTTTCCCAGGTTTTTTCAGACTCATTTCTTATTTCATCAAAATGTTTTGTTCCGACTTCTGCTTCAAGATTTCTCCTTGCAGCTTCAACACTGGTAAAGGATGTGCCTGCCCATATTTCATATTGCTCGCCTTTTTTCAAATGCATCCCGATATAGGCTCCTATGTGTTGCCTATCCTTAATATTTTGTGTTGAAAAAACAGTATCGCCTGAGAAAGTGCCTCCCAGTAAATGACCGCCGGCTTCTGCCTTCTTTTCAAATTTGAAATAAAAATAACCACTGAACCCTGCAGGCTCACCCCAGCCCTGGTAGATACGGTGGGCGGGGTTATATCCCCACACTTCACCAGTTGCTGCATTTACGTTTATATATCCAGTAGCTTTATCGCTGTTGGGCATGATGAGAAAATATAAACTATCATCCTGCTGCATCGTAAAACGCAGCACAGCGCAACGCAATGTGGAGGTAATTTCAGCAGTAAGGTGAATCGTTGGAAGATCAACTTTATAATAAGAAGGTGTTGCCGTTTCTCCTCCATGTGAAAAGGAAACAGCATAGCGGGTGGTTTTCAGCTTTCCGACCACTGGCATTATGGTAAAACTGCCATAGTCTTGCATGCAGGAACCACTGATCCAGTGTGTGCCTCTAAAACCGCTGAGCAAGCTGTCCACATAATAATATGGTGGAATACATTTAGTCTCTTTGGTTCTTGTTTCTGGTGTCCATTGTGTCATTGCAAAGGGAAGGGTAACGGCCGGAATAGTGTTGGCGTTTTTTTCGGTGCCGGCTTCGCTGTGTTTCAGTGTTGCCAAAGTAGTAGAGGGAGCTGTACCGCAAAGAGGCTGCACATATTGCAACAATGTTTGTGCAGCGGATAATGTACTAAGAAAGAGCAATACAGCAGCCATCATAATAATTTTTGTGTACACGGCTACAGCAGTACCTTGAAATTTATGTTGCTTCGTACTCTTCATCTGTTGTTTGTTCTACTCAGTTTTTATTGCCTTGTTTTTTTCAGCAGGCAGTTTTAATTTTTTCAAAACGGGTTCTCTTACATTTCTTAAAATGATCAGCGGTGATTTTTTTTCGGACTGCACTACAATCTTATCAAGTTTTAATTTCTCTACATCATCAAAGATCATGGCAGTTCTGAAATCAGGTTTTACAGTTACCAGTTTCACATTTACCATCGTAAGACCTTTCACATGCCTGGTATAAAAACCCCATGCGGGCAGTTCGCCAAACATCGAAAACTCGGGGTAAGAACTTATTGCTTCGGTTATTGCCTCCAAAGAATCCGGTGAGAAATAATTCAGTTCCTTGCTTGCGTTTCCTTCATATATGATCTCAATATTCTCCAGGGTTATATTTTCTGCATAATGACCCGGAATACCCGTAATGGAAGATGGAAAAACATTATGAGGATAAGCAATGGCACTGCTGTCAATTCCTGAATTATTCCAGGGAGAAACACTATGGTAGGAAAAAGCGGTGTTCCTTTTAAAGCTAGGAGGATATTTCAACCCGGGACCCTCCATGGGATACCCCTTATCAGGTTTTTCTTTAGGCACCTGCACCTTTATATTGCCCAGGTAAACGTTTCGCAGCCTGCTGTACACGGTGTCTTTATTGCGGTGACCCAAACGGATGAAAATAGCATTGCCGGTATTTACAGCATTGATATTCCGGACATCTATATCTTCCAGCAGACCGCCATCCACTGTTTCAATGGCAATAGCTGAGCGGTAGGTGTCATACACTTCAATATTCCTGATTGTAATTTTTTTGAACCCTCCCCATGAAGCTGTGCCTAATTTCACAGCGCTGGCGCTGGAACGAATCCTGCAGTTAGCAATATATATATTCTCACACCAGTTGTTTCTGTCTTCTGATTTCAGGCAAATGCCATCATCCGCCGCATTGATCAGGCAATGGGTAACCCTTGCATTTTTGCAATCCACCAGGTCTATGCCATCGTTATTCCAGAAAGTGTTACTGAATACCTCCACGCTATCAATTATGATATTTGTACAGTTCTTATAATTCTGGATCCAGGCTGCACCGTTCTGTATCCGGATATTTTTGACAGTTATATCATCGCAATTAGTAAACTCAATAAGACGGGGCCTGTTCCTTTCACTGGGCCGGCGCTGAAACCAGGGATTGAAATCTTTCCACTCATCATCTAATATTTCGCCGGATCGGAGTTTGCTATACAAATCACTGATCAATAAATCACATTGCCCGTCAATCAGCCCCTTGCCAGTTAAAGAAATATTCTTTTGTTTATCGGCTACAATAAAAGCAGAAGCCTTCAGGCTTGGTCCATAGTCGGCCCTGTTAGTGCTGGCCAGCAATACTGCTTCTTCATGTATATTCAGCTCAACATTTGATTTAAGATGAATCACTCCGGACAAAAATCTTCCCCTTGGTATTATCACCCGGCCTCCGCCTGCTGCCGCTGCCTCATCAATGGCTTTTTGAATAGCCATTACGTTGTTGGTGACACCATCTGGTTTAGCTCCATATGTTGTTATCACATATTTTCCTTTTTGCGCAGTGCTGTTGTCTGCCAGCAAAAACAACCATCCTGCTACAATGAGTATTTGTTTCATCAGCGATTATTTTAAAACAGCCACAAAGCCACCTGCTGCCTTGAGGGTGACTGAAATTTTATTTGTATTTGACAATTCCGTTTGACTGATAAAAGTTTCATCTCCCGAATCAGTAAGTAGCCGGCATTGATTTTTTTTAAAAGAAGACAGATCAATTTCGAGGTTTCTCTCTTTATTTTCTCCGTTAATGCCTGCGATATACCAATTTGTTCCGCTACGCCTTGCCAATACCACATATTTACCAGGAAAGCCTTCAAGGAATTTTACATCATCCCAATAGTCTGGCAATGTTTGCAGAAAATGGATAACATATCCGGGTATTTTATTTATAGCTTCTGCATTTTGTGCATAGTGCTGGATGCCGGAAAGAAACAAGACGGATAATGCGAGTTCAAATGCAGGTGATGTTTTGCGGATGCTGCCGGAATGGGTAAGCCCTGTAAGGTTCATGGGTGTGAAATCCATCGGGTCAAATGCATTCCTTGTAAAAGGCAATATGGTGCAATGCCGGGGTTGTGCATCTGCCGCCGCCTGGCTAAAGGTCACCATTTCCATTCCGTATACAGCCTCGGCCGTTATAAGATGAGGGTATGTTTTTTGCCAGCCTCTTGGCAGTGTGGCGCCATGAAAGTTGACAAGCAAATGAAATGTAGCAGCATCTTTTAGAATATCAAGGTAATGTTGAATCATGGACTGTCCGTCACCGCCGAAGAAGTCAATCTTCACGCCTTTGATCCCCATTGCCCGCAAACGGCTGAATTCCCTATGACGGCTTTCAGTTGTAAGTAATAAATCTTTGGGATGATATTTTACTGTGTTCCAGTCACCGGCAGAATTGTACCAGAGAATAAGTCCTACATTTTTTTGTTTGCCATAGTCTGCCAGTTCTTTGATCTTTTCATAGCCGATTTTTGTATCCCAGTTCACATCAATTAAACAATATCGCCACTTAAGGAAAGCCGCAAGATCAATATACTTTTTTTGTTCAGCATAAACGATCTGGTCATCCTTGCTGCTGATCCAGCTCCAGGAGGCTTTTCCCGGTTTGGCGAATGACCAGTCCATATTATTTTCTTTTGGTGCCACATCCATTCCCAGTGTTGACGTTGCCAGGGTTTGTAAACTCCCGATTGTGATGATGCGCCAGGGAGTGAACCAGGGTTTATCATTTACCGGTAAATGTCCTCCGCCGGTGAACACCTCTTTGGTATCCGGGAAAGCGACAGTATAAACAACAGATGCAGAATTATTCATCAGCCTTGTGCCGCAATAGCTGCCATCCAAACCGGCTTCAGTAATCAGCATCCAGGTATTATTAGTATGAAACAAAGCCGGATACACCCAACCCGACTTCAGGTGAGACGTAGTTCCTACTGCCACATCCTGGTAATATGGCTCCTCGTAAGCAGGATTGCATGACTCCCATCCGGATTTGGCCACACTCATCGGTTGCAGCCAAGCCCTTGCTGTAGTATCAAATACAAATGAAGTATGTTCCCTGACTATTACCTCCTTCGCTTGTATCCACGGGAAATAATAATGAAATGCCAGACCGTCATTGCTAAGCTGGAAAATAAGGTCAGCCCTTAATCCGTTGCTGTTTTTCACAGTAATTACTGTTTTCCGGGCCATGTAATGAATCAGGTGTTTTTTAGCATTCTTTGTGCTGTATGTTTCCTGCACTGCAACAGGACCTGAAACTTTAGTGATTGAGATATCTCTTGAAAACACCTCGCTTATAAAATCAACACCAAGCTGTGATGGCTGCAATATCATGTGACCATCTTTTTTTACTGAATAATATAATTTTCCTTCTGTATTTTGAATTTGTACGGTAATATTCTTGTCCGGGCTGTAGAGGGTAATTTCTTTTTGTGCAGAAACTGTAACGGCAACCCATAGTAAATTCAGCAATATAAATTCCCTCTTCATCTTTTTATTTTGTAATAATGGTTCTGTATTTTAAATACATTTTTTTAGCCGTCAATACCGGGTCACCGGTGGTATAAACGGGAAAGTCCTTCCTGGTATTCACCCAATTCCATTCCCATTTTTTCATATCCGCTTCAAAAAGTTCCTTATCGAGTTCTTTACCTTTTTGCATAGCAGTGATCACCCTGTTGAAAAATTGCTGCCAGCGAGGCTTATAAAAATCATTCATCAGGCCGCTCCACTGTCGGCAGGCATATTCATTCAAAGGGCAATTTTCATCGCCCCACAGAGTGATCAGGTCTTTGGCATTCATTTCATACAAAGCCTTTTCTTTTTCTGTTGTGCCCCATTTCCGGGCATCGGCCACCCACGGCCCCAGCATAAACTCTTTTCGGGTGGCAAGCAGCCTATCCATATCATTTATGAGTTCAATAAATTGTGTACTGAATTTTTTGAAGGAAGACAGGTCATTATTCCTGTATGCCGCAACAAACTTTTGTTGCAGCGGCAGCGCATAGTTGGCAAGCACCTGTCTTGTCAGATCTACGAGGTCATATTGAAATCCTTCACTGTTTTTACAGGCTTCAATTGCTTTGATCAATGCATCCCATGCCGGCAACAGGTCCGCCGCTTCATAATTCAGTTTTGTTTTTGTCCATCTTGTCAGTGAATCGAATGTTGGTCGTCCCTGTATTATTGATTCGGCGCCATCACGGATATATTTATCAGCAGGAACGTTATAAATAGTTTTACGTAGAATGTCCCATGCCGTTAGAGCATGGACATTTCTAGCTCCATAGCGATTCTGTACATATTGCGGCAGCCATTCGTCTACATTGATTGGTTGATGATTCCATGTATTGGCCATCATTAATTCATAGATCACGGAGTTTTGTTCAATGCCTTCCATTGTTAATCCAATACCTACCAGTTTCCCGCTTTTGACATCATTCAATGCTTTTGCAGGTTCTGTGGCCACTGTTTCCATTCTGCCAAACAAATTGGTATTTCCGCCGAAATTGTGCAGCATATTCCATATCCATGGTTTCCCATAAAAAGCTTCGGTACGTTTCCAAACAGGTTCTATTTCTGTTGCCAGGTCCAGGATTATCATTTTATCATCAGGTACAGCCGTAAGCAATGCTTTTGTTTGTGCATCCCGCCAGAATTTCCTGTCGCTGTAAAACAGCCAACCCTGCATCACCCATACTGCTGCTGTGTCTGCCTGCCGCATCCCTTCATAAACTTTTGCACTGAGTTTTGATAAATATTCCGGCTCATCAGAGGGTGGTTCATTTTCATTAAAAGTATCAGCTGAATACAGGTGGTCAGTTCCCAGCAGTGTTGTTTGTTTATCCAAAAATTTTTTTCCTATCACCGCAAACAAAGAATCTTCCGCATCGAGGATATAGGTGTCGGCAAAACCATTGGTCCAGTTGGTAGTCTTTAGTTTTGCATAGGGAAATTTGTTTTTAAATGCGGCAGGCACATGCCCGGTAAATGCAGGTAAGACAGGTTTCATACCAAGTTCCCTTTGCCGCTTCAGGATTTTTTTCTGCAATTCAAAATGGCTTTTCATCCAGCTAACAGGAAGTGGTCCCCCCCAGCCATCGAGGTTTCCCATCCAGAACCACGAGAAATATGATGGTCCGCAAAAAAAATCTTTCAGCTCTTCATCTGTAAAGCCCATCTCTTTGTAAACGAGGTACCAGGTGTATTCCTCACCAGTGATTGCCAGCGGCATATTCATACCGTGCAGTGCCATCCAGTCAATCTCTTTTTCCCAGCGATTCCAATCCCACCAGCTCATGCTGTAATTAAATGTGCAGTAGTTGAAATAATAACGGTATTGGTAGGCTGTATTTTTTTGAATTTTTTGAAGAGGCTTTGGTAAAATGGCTGGCAATTTCAGGTTAGTACCGTTCCATGTGATCTGCGCCCGGCAAAACTCATTGAGATAATAATATAAAGCTGAAGCCACGGCAACACCGCTAGTGCCCCGTATCACAATTTTATTCCCGGAACTTTCCAGCTCAAAAACATCTTTATTGTAATTCATATTGAGCTCTTCAATGATAAATTGGCCGGCATGTCGGGGTAGGATACGTTTCAGCAATGACGCTGAAGCGGCCACATTTAGCTGTGCCGTCAGTGAAAACTGGATGCTCCCAATAAAAGCCAGCGCAAGAATTAATTTTCTTTTCATGATTTACTTACCAAAAAACTGTGTACAAAGCGATGAGAATACCACATATAATAACCGAACCAATCACAAAAGCAGGCGAAACCCGGAACAGGGAGGTGTCCATCTTTATTCCGTGCATATCATCTTTTCCTCTTGGCTTAATCAAGCTCAAAACAATCATAACAAGGGCAATGACAAAAAAAGTGATGGTCATTCTGTCAAGAAATGGGTAGTCGGGGAAAGCACCGCTTGTCCATTGAGGCAAAAACTTTAATACAGCTGACACAGGAATAGTGAGAAGAGCACCGGCCAGTGCAGCCGCAGCCGTAGTTTTTTTCCAGAACATTCCCAGTAAAAAGATCGCCAGCACTCCGGGAGAAAAGAAGCCTACGTACTCCTGAATGAACTGGTAAGCCTGGTCCAATGATCTTAACGCCGGTGTTACAATCGCCGCAATGAGCATGGAAATGATAACGGCCCAGCGGCCAACACTTACCAATTTTCTTTCGGATGCATCCCTGTTAAAATATTTCTTATAAATGTCCAGTGAAAAAATGGTGGAGATGCTGTTTGACTTCCCTGCCAATGAAGCAACGACAGCAGCAGTGAGGGCTGCAAATGCCACACCTTTTAATCCGGCAGGCAATAAATTCATCAATGTGGGGTAGGCGTGATCGGGCTTTATAACGCCTGACACATCCGCCATTTCCTGCTGAAACATACCCTTGCTGTGGAGCACATACATAGTGATACCCGGCAACACTGCAATTACTGGTATCAGCAGTTTAAGAAATGCTGCAAAGAGAATACCGTTTCTGGCGGTTTTCAAATCAGCACCTAGTGCCCGTTGAACGATATATTGGTTACATCCCCAGTAAGCCAGATTATTAATGAGCATACCGCCAATCAAAACAGATAAGCCCGGCAATTCTTTATAATGCGGACTTGAATTATCCAGAATCATATGAAAATGATCCGGCACTTCCCTGCGCAAAACACCCAATGCCTGTAAGATGTTGCCATCGTAGCCAAACTTATCCGCCAATAAGGATAATGCTAAATAAGTAGTGACCAGTCCGCCGAGAATTAGAACAATCACCTGGATAACATCGGTATAGCCAATCACCTTCATGCCACCAAGTGTAACGATTATCGAAAAAAGAGAAAGAAAGATGATCGAAGCTTCAAAACTGACAGGTGAAATGGATGAAATAGCCAGGGAACCGAGATAAATAATGGAAGTGAGATTTACAAATACATACACCATCAGCCAAAACACAGCCATGATGGTGCTTACTTTATCACTGTACCGCTGAGCAAGGAACTGCGGCATAGTATAAATCTTATTCTTAAGATATATAGGTATGATAAAGATGGCAACGATAATCAGAGTGGCTGCCGCCATCCATTCATAGGTAGAAATGGCCAGCCCGATGGCAAAACCAGAACCGCTCATGCCAATAAAATGCTCGGCAGAAATATTTGAGGCAATCAATGAAGCGCCGATAGCCCACCAGGTCAAGGATCCCTCTGCGAGGAAAAAATCTTTGGAATCAGGTGATTTTTTTTTCTTCCTTTTATATATATAATACCCATATGCTGACACAGCAATAAAATATATAAGGAAAACTATGTAATCAGCTATTTGAAGTTTATGCATGATGCAATCGTAAGGTTTCGTTTTTCAATCATTTCAAAAATTAAGACTATCCGTATGGCGGAAGTTCACTCCAGTTTGCACAATAATCATCTCTCTTTGTATCATTTGTTTTTGCTATAGTTTCAAAAAAAGTTTTCGTTTATATAAGAAAAACAATCCGGCAAACTGGATGATGGCAACACCTGTCCACAATAAAGCATTTTCCCACAGGGCAGGGAACTGATTGATCAAACCACCAAACAAAAATTCAGCGGTTGAAAGAAAATTGATCAATCCATGTGCAGCTACATAGATCAAAATGGAATTACATCCCATCCAGACAAGTGGCAAGCTCCATTTTTGTATTTGACCAACTTCTATTACAAGGTAGAATAATCCCAGCAACAGCAGGCTCCAGCCTCCGCTGAATAGTACAAATGAACTGGTCCACATGATTTTATTGATGGGAAAAACCAGCCCCCACAACCAGCCGCCTGCAATAAAAGCTATTCCGCACAATGATAAGACCGCTACTGTTTTTAAAGGATTCCATTTTGGTCCAGTAGAAATCAGCAACCGGCCGGTAAAAATTCCTAACAAGGCTGTTCCTATGGCAGGAATAGTGGACAGAAGCCCTTCCGGATCATATACCGTTCTGTGCAGTTTGCCCGGCAGGAACTGCCGGTCAAAATATGCAGCGAGATTGCCTTCGGGTGTTAATATACCAGGACCAAAACCGGGTACGGGTATCCATGTCATAGCTGCCCAGTAGATCAGCAATAAAGAAATAAACCATATTATCTGCCAGCGAAATCCGGCATTCAGGTATATAAGAGCTGCAAAAAAACAGCTGAGTGCAATTCTTCCCAGCACACTGGCAAACCTGGTCATCTCATAGCCCTGCCATTGCAGCAAACCGTTTATGACCATACCTAATAAAAGCAGGATTATTGTCCGTTTCAGCAATGACCGGTAAATTTTCTTTTTAACTTCCTGCTGATCAATCCCGGCTTTCTCCAACTGGTTGTGGAATGAAAGCACCATGCTAACACCTGCAATGAAAATGAACAAAGGAAAGATCAGGTCATAAAAGGTAAACCCGTTCCACGAGGAATGATGCAATTGGTTGCTGATGCCAACAAAGAGTTTTTCCCAAAAGGAAAGATTACCGCTTATTTCCATTTGCCAGTCCACCACACTTTGAGACAATGAATATTTTTCTTTAATAACAGCGGCTATTCCATGAAATATTCCTTCGCCGCTTACAATCCAGAACATATCAAAGCCACGCAGTGCATCCAATGACAACAGCCTGCTGGTTTTTGGTATATTCCCTGACATAATCATACTATATTTTAAAGCTTTACTCTTTTAAAATTGTACCCGAGTAGAGTATTTCACCATTGAAATCAATAGCCTGCATTTGTATTTTTCCCGATGTAACAGAAAAAAGCATAAACCCATATTCAGAGGCGGCAAACAGGCTGCCTTTAATTTGTTTGGCCGGTGTCTTTTCTGAAGCTGACCCTGAAATGAAATGATGTATTTTGTCCACAATAATTTGCTGGAGGCTGTGCTCATGTCCCGCAATATAAGCATCCACTTTATACTTTTTAAGCACTGGTTCAAGTGAATGTCTTATAGCTTTTGTATCATAATTCTCCGTCCGGCCACCCCCCGTGTACATAGGGTGATGTCCTACAACAATTTTCCATTTTATATTTGTATCAGCATCACTCAATACTGCAGCAAGCCATTTTTTTTGAACAGTGCTGTCCTGCGTTTTTACATTTGGCCCGTATTGCGCATTACTATAAAAATCAGGAATAAGCGGGTTGGTGTCAATAAATGCTATAAGTACTTTGCTGCTGGTATCACCGGGAATGGAAATTTTTTTTGAATAATATCTTGCCGGCATCTTCCAGCGGCGGCTGACCGAGGAATACCTGACCTGGGCTTCAGGGTTGCTCATGTAATCATGGTTGCCCAGCACAGGATACCAATCCCATTGCAATGAAAAATCGGTATAAATGTTTTCAAAAGAATGCCACCAGAGGGGGTCATGCTCACTGATAACACCTGCGGGGTAAAAATTATCCCCGGTGGCAACGATAAATTGCGGTCTTACCTCCGTTGCTGTTTTGCCCATCTGTACGGCCACTTCTTTCTGGTGATCGGCTCCGTTTCTGCCCCAATCTCCTATGGCAATAAAATTAAGTGCCCCTGGATTTTTTAACAGCGTATCAAGGTTACTTCTGTTTCCAGATATCTTATTCATTGTATTGCTGCCGGGCTTGTTTCTGCAACTGAATAAGCAAATGAAACCTGTAAGTATAAAGATTTTTACTGCGTACATTCCAAAAATTGATTTTCTAAAAAAATCCCGGAGTTAAGAATAACTCCGGGCTATCTAACTGCTTGCTCTTACCTAAACTATTTAATAACCGGGGTTTTGTGTCAGATTGGGATTGGTTGCCATTGCAGAAGTAGGTATCGGAAATACCCTGCGATGCGTCTCATTATTGGTTTTTGAAAGTCCCCAGGGATCTTCAAATTTTCCAAAGCGAATCATATCATTCCGATGCCAGCTTTCCCAACTCATTTCACGGCAGCGTTCTGCATAAATATCATTTAGTGTTATAGCACTCAAGGTGGGGCTGGTTGTTCTTACAGCTCTCAACATATTAACAAGAGAAAGAGCTGTATGTCCTGAAGTTGGTGTGCCTCCTCTTAAGATGGCTTCAGCTTTCATCAAGATAATATCTGACAGACGAAATACCGGGAAATCGTTATTTTGATTCCTTGTGATAGAATTGGGATCTGGTGCAAATTTAATATTACGGTAACCCGTATTCCAGGCAAGTTCATCCCTTCCAACATCGTAAGCAGTAGGGCTTAATCTGCTGCTATTTCCGAGCGGTGTAATATTCAGTTGATAAGTAAAGGGAGCTGAAGGACTGCCACCACTATAAAATTGGTTATATCCTAAATTTGTTGTCCTTATCATAATGGGACTGCCATCTGGCCAGTTTTGCAAACCTGTAAGCCATTGATTGTTTCTTATATCATTCGGATCGTTGAAATGTGCGTAAAACTCATCGGTAGTGCAACGCGGGCCGCTGGGGCGGTTATTTACTAACCCATTCCCGGAAGTTGAATTTAAGATGATTTGATTAAAAGAATAACTGCCCGGTGTAGATCCTGAATAGCGGTATTTAATGCCTAGATTTCTATTCAGGTCATATCGGGCAAAAAACATATACCCATTTGAAGTGGCTGGATCGAAGGGGATAGCAAAAATAAACTCTTTAAAACTCGGCCCATTAGTAGGGCTAAACATATTGAAATAGGTGGATCTTGATTCTAAAGCATATTGTGTGCCTCCACCGGCATTAATGATACTATCACATGCTGCTATACATTCATTCCATTTAGCTGTGCCGGTATATACCTGTGCATTAAGATACATTTTAGCTAATAGTGCATAGGCCATATAGCGGGTGGGCTTACCATAAGTTAGTGATCCGGAAGTTGTTTTAAGGAAAGGGATAGCTCTTCTTAATTCGTCTTCTACAAAATTGAATACTTCCGTCCTGGTGGCTCTTGCTTTTAGCTCTTTGCTGCCATATACAGTATCCAAAGGAACGCCACCCCAAAGATCCATCATGTTAAAGTAAAAGAAGGCCCTCATGGTACGTAATTCGGCAAGGCTGGTATTTTTTACACTGCCTTCATCGGATTGTCCGACAATAAATAGTGTTTGATTGGTCATACCTATCAGGTTTGTCCAAAAACCCCACAGACCACCTACATTAGGATGATCTTTTGTCCATGTATGCCTGTGCAGATCCAGGTAGCGATTACCGTCAACCCAATCCGAACCATACGTCAGCAAAGCAGACTCATCAGTTGACTGACTTTGTAAAAAGAAAATATCAGTAGTATAGGCTCCTCTGAGAGAAGTATAAACCGGCCCCATTACTGCATTATACTGCGCCTCGGTTTTGGGAAAGGTTTCAGGTGTCAATTCTGACACAACTTCTACCTCAACCTTGTGGCAGGATGCAAGACCTGCAATAAGCAGTACCAAGGAGGCCAGTAAATTATTTATTTTTTTCATAATTTATTTTTTGTTGAATTAAAAAGTAAGATTTAAGCCAAACATAATAGTCCTTGTTTTCGGGAAAAAATTATTGTAATCAATTCCCGGAGCTACTCCTCCCTGGTTGATTTCCGGGTCAATGCCTGAATATTTTGTAATGGTGATTAAGTTGTTGCCGGTTACATAAACACGGAGGTTAGAAATACCTTTTGCTATGTTTCCAAAACTATATGATAATGTTGCATTGTCAAGCCGTATATAGTCTCCTTTTTCAATATACCGTGTCGAGTAGAAGGAATTTCTGTTATCGGTGATCTTATCGTCTTTAGCACTGACCAGTATGTTGTTTTGTGCAGCTGCAATTACATATGAAAGGTCAGCCCTGGTAGCATTAAAGATTTGATTGCCGAAAACGCCTCTAAAGAAAAAGTTAAGATCCCATTTTTCATATTTTAAAGTGTTACTCCAACCCATCAGCAATGTGGGTTGCGCATCGCCTACATAAAAATAATCTGTGCCAATTGCAGGAGTAGTGGTGGTGGTGCCATCTGCTTTGTAAAAGGTGGAAACACCATTGGCATCTTTACCTGCATAGCGTAAGGAGAAAAATTGTCCGATTGGTTTACCTACTTTCAATAATTGCAATGTTGATCCGGTCTGACCTGGTCCTTCAGGATCAGAGTAACGGATAGAATCACCATTGGCATAAGGGCCCTGCAGGCTTGTAATTTCATTTTTATTGGTAGCTATATTTAGTGTAGTACTCCAGCTAAATGCTCCGCTTTTTACGGGAGTAGAAGAAAGGCTTACTTCAAGGCCTTTATTGTTAATACTTCCGCCATTGGCCCATAGATTACCTCCGGGAACTAAAGAGGCAGATACTTTATAGTTAAATAGCATGCCGGTTGTATTCTTATTATACCAATCAATAGTACCGGATACTTTGTCATTGAGGATAGAGAAATCCAAACCTACATTGGTAGTGGCTACCTCTTCCCATTGCAGATCAGGGTTTGATCCTTGAATAGGGCCATATGAATTTTCCTGTACACCGTTATTGTAATAAGTACCGGTAATTCCATAGATTAATTTACTGGTATAAGCTCCAATTCCACCTGAATTACCAGTAACACCATAACTGAACCGAAGCTTCAGATCATTGAATATTTTCTGATTTTTCATAAATGATTCGTTAGAAACACGCCATGCTGCACTTACAGAAGGAAAAACCCCCCAGGCGTTGTTTTCACCAAATACCGAGCTGCCGTCTCTTCGAAGAGAAGCTTGTAGCAAGTATCGGTCTTTATAGCCGTAGTTTAAGCGGCCAAAATCAGATATTAGTCTTATTTGTCCATAAGTAAGATCACTTCCAAGGTTTATCCGGTAGCTTGGTATGCCGTATGGGTTGCCCAATACCAGGTTTGTATAACCAAGATTGTCTGACGGAAAGTTAGTACTTGACGCCTGAAGTCCTTCGCCATATGTTGTTTCCTGCCATGAATAGCCCAGTACTACATTAAAATTGTGGTTTCCGAATTTGCGGTTCCAGGTAAGAAAGGATTCCGCTGCCTTGAATGTATTTTGGAATGAACTCCTGAAGGCGGATCCATTTACACCAAACAGGTTCCCAATAAGTGTATGTGCTATTCCAATACCGGGATCTGGATTGTTATAAAAACCAGAAGTTGGATATTTGCCATAATAACTGCCATAATATTCCCCATGCAATGAAGTTGTATTCTGATATGATAAGTTAAGATTATAGGTTAAGCCAAAAGGAAGCTTTACTTCTGTTGCAAAATTACCAGTTAGTATGTTGTATTTTGTATCGTCCTGTGCATTGTCAACTAATGCTACCGGATTGAAATAGCCTGTAGTACCAAGGTTTTCAAAGTATGTGCCATCAGGATTAAATACCGGTGAAATAGGCATATGCTTGGCTGCCTGTAGTAATACAACATTTTGAAGTGGTACATAATTTGCCTTGCTATTAGCATTAGAAATGGTTAATCCGAATTTAATCTTATCGTTTAGTGCATACTGCTCCAAACTAAGGCGACCAATTATCCTGCGGAGTTTGCTTCTGTTTAGTATGCCTTCTTTATCAAAGTAGTTGAGGCTGGCACTATAAGTACTTTTTTCACCCCCTCCGCTTATTGATATGTTGTGGTTGTGAGAAATGGCCTGCGAACGCTGAATGGCTGCCATCCAGTCAGTATTTACCCCTTTGTCATCATTAGGTGAGAATCCCGAACCGTTTGAGGTGACATAGCTGCGTAATTGTTCGGCATTCATCAGGTCAAGCTTGCTGTTGACAGTCTCAATCCCCACATATCCGTTATAGGTAGTTATTGCCTGCCCCCTTTTTCCCCTGCGTGTGGAAATAATAATTACACCGTTGGCAGCCCTGTTACCATAAATAGCTGTAGCCGCAGCATCTTTCAAAACATCAATAGATACAATATCGTCTGGTGCCACAATAGCAATATCAGCCCCCGGCACTCCATCAATTACATAGAAGGGGGCTCCGGGGCTATTTACAGTGGAAGCTCCACGAAGTATAACAGCTGCCGGACGGTTAGGGTCACCGCTGGCAGTAATATTTAGACCAGGGACCTTGCCTTGTAATAATTGTCCAACATCGCCTATCGAACCCCTGTTCAGTTCTTCCGGGCGAATCGAGGACACGGCACTGGAAAGATTTCGTTTTGTATTTCGACCATAACCAACCACGACTACATCACTTAAGGTAGTGGTGGTAGCTGATATAGAAATTGTATAATATTCCTCAACCCCTACGGTGATCTCCTTTTTTTCCGATGTGGCACCAGTGAAAAGGAGTACATCCCCGGTTTTGGCAGTAATTGAAAAACTTCCGTTATTATCAGTAGCTGTTGTGGTGTTGGTTCCTTTTACGGTTACAGTGATACCGGCAACCGGTTGTCCTTTGTCATCGGTCACTTTACCCTTGATACTCCGGTTTTGAGCCAGTAGCATTAAAGGAGCCAGCAACAAGAAAACAGGCAGCGTAACCCTGTTGTATTTCACTAGATGTTTAATGAGCCTTAGCATAAGCAATCGTTTTTAAGTTTATGTTTTGTTGGTTGGAGACATTTGGTTAAATAATTCCCTGCTTTTCTTTGTCAGAATTTCAACGTGGCAGGCAGGTATTTGGCCACCAGGTCTTCATAATAGGGCTTCAACTTATTCCAGTCGGGTGGTTCAGGGCTTTTTGAATAGAGATCATATGGATTAAAAAGCTTAACCCATTTTAGCATTTCCCTGTCATGGTCATCCATCAGGTAATCGTATGCACCTTCCCGATGCCACGCATAAAATGAGTGGTAGCGGAGCATATATAAGCCTTGTTCAGGCAAGTAATTCATCAGCATTTGGTATACATATTCATCATGCCCCCATGACATATCAACCTTTCGTAATCCGCAACCGGGTTCATAAACACCATATTGGGTACTGTATAGTTTGTGTTTATAGTCAGGATTATCTTGAAAAAATTCGGGATATACAATTTTGTCAGAATAAGCACAGCCTACAGGAAAGGTATCACCTACAACTGCCCATTGTGGTTCGCCAAAGAGACAAAGCACTTTTCCCATGTCATGCATCAGTCCTGTCAACACCATCCAGTCAGGATGCCCGTCTTTGCGTATAGCCTCCGAGGTTTGCAACAGGTGCTGCAACTGATCCAGGTCCGTATCAGGATCTGAATCATCCACCAGTTGGTTCAGGAAAGTGAAGGCATCCCATATCGTCATTTCCTTTTTGTCAAACTTCAGGAATTCGTTTCTTTTCTGCTGTACAAACTCATAAGTTTGGTATTTATGGTTCAGCCGGTAAAATTCCTTTACGGTATCCCTTGCAGGCTCCTGATAGTTGCGGTATTCCTCTGTTTTCTTGGCCGTAGCCAGACTTTCCGGGTCGGGGTAGCGCCGCAGCAGATCTTCTTCCCATTCGTCAAGGTTTTTCAGTGGTACTGCTTCAAAGCTTTTTGTACTCATAATCTTTTTTTTACTTTAAGAAAGTATGATTGATTTCAATATATAAAGTGGAAGCTATAAAGAAAGAAAAGCGGGGCTGTTGCAGCCCTGAAGAAGGATTCCTTTCGGAATTCATTACTGGTTCCATAAGTAAGCAATTGTTGGTTATTGTTTCGAAATGGCAGTTAAAGAGACAAATTTTTTTCTGGAACATGTTGCAGTCGGTAGCACTTTATTTACGTAATCGTTTACGAAAAATGTATCTTTATACGGCATCAATAACACTGCAATAAAGCTCTGAATCATCGGTATGAAGGGGAATCCTACTTTGAAAGATATAGCTCAGAAACTCGGGCTTTCTGTTGCGACGGTTTCAAGAGCCCTTCAGGATAGTTACGAGATCGGTGAAGTCACTAAAAAGCGGGTACAACAGCTCGCTAAAGAACTGAATTACCGACCCAACCCATATGCAAGTAGCCTACGTAGAAGAGTAAGTAAAACGATAGCCGTAGTGCTGCCTGAAGTCGCCGACAGTTTTTTTTCACTTGCTATCAACGGTATTGAATCTATAGCCATTGATAAGGGCTACCATGTGCTGATTTATCTTACCCATGAAAGCCTGGAAAGGGAGAAGGCTATTTTGAGTGAATTTAAAAGCGGCAGAGTTGATGGCATACTTATCTCCGTTTCAGAAGAAACAAGCTCTGGCGATCATATTCAGGAGATCATGGATGCAGGTATACCTGTAGTTTTTTTTGACCGTGTATGTGAGGATATGGAAACAGCTAAGATCGTCACCAACGATTTTGAATGTGGGAGGTTGGCCACCCGGCACCTGGCATCGCAGGGTTGCAGGAGGATTTCTTATTTATGTACTTCAACGGCTATGCATATCAGCAAAAGAAGAATGGAGGGGTACAAAGAGGGTTTGAAAGAATGCAATATTAAACTGTATGATGCAGATATTGTTGTCTGTAGCAGCAATCTCAGCGGAAACAGCCTGCTGATTGAAAGTATATTACGGAAAAGAAACAGGCCAGACGGTTTTATCGCATCTGTTGAAAAACTTACCACACCGGTTTACCTTTCCTGCCAAAAACTGGGCCTGCGTATTCCAGATGATGTAAAATTGCTGAGTTTTACCAATCTGCAGGCAGCGCTTATACTGAGTCCACCTCTGACAACAATTACACAACCAGCCTTTGAAATGGGAGCAACAGCTGCAAGGGTTTTGTTCAAAAGCCTGGAAAAAAAGAAAAGACAGGTACATAATGAGAGAATTGTAATTGATGCGGAGTTAATCGTACGAGGATCCACCTAAGATCTGTATTAAAGTGATACACCTCTTTTCCACGGAATAAAATCATCCTGGTTGAGCAAAACCGCTTTT
>CAZGBP010000056.1:0-23700 GCA_964524035.1 uncultured Bifidobacteriaceae bacterium | reverse complement strand
ACGGCTTGTCAGACAATGAAATTCTTAACATTCACAGAGACTCAAAAGGAAGATTATGGTTCTTTGCTCTGAATGGAAAACTAAGTTACTATGCTAATGGCGTTTTCTATAATGCATCCAATGATACGCTTTTGTCACCGGCTCAAACTAAATTCGAGGCGAAAACACGAATCGGAGGCCTTCTCCGATTACGTTCATTCATAATTCCAGGTTCCCGTTAAATTGAATGGGCAGAAAAGTAAGCAGCATCAATACTTCTCAAACTTTTTCACCACCACGCGATCTGCAAAGTAAAATTTCAGATAGTAAGCACCGGTGGAAAAATGCTGAAGATCAAAGAACTGAAGACTACCCGGAACATATACCGGAACCGTCGCAGTAGCATGTATTTTACCAACCATATCATAAACTTCTACCCGTTGACATCCGGTTCTCTGCAAGCGGTATCCTACCTGTTCGTGGGCAGGATTTGGAAAAATATGTACAGCGGTATCAGGAATCGGAACGTGAATGCCTACCATCCAAAATGAAAAAACACCGGCGGTATCCTTACAATTAAGTGAATCCGTAATAGCCACCGCATAAACACCACTCTGCTGTGGTGTATGTTGTTGCGAAGTTGCTCCGGGAATATTCGCAAGCGCACTGACCGACGTGCCGAACATCCATTGATAAGAAGCCGCAGTAACAGTACAATTCAACGTAACGCCATCAGAAGTAATCTCCGGATGCTCAGGGCTTACCGTTACCGTAACCGAATTGGAAAGATGGGCCATAGCGCCGTTGTAACTTTCTTCCAGCTGATAAATTCCTGACTCGGTTACCGTCAATGTGGCATCAGTTGCACCTTCCATGATCTCACCATTCCTTTTCCATTGGTACGAATGACAGCTATTGACCACAGCTGCAGAAAGCATAACTTGTCCTCCATGACAGAAGGCAGTGGCGCTCGAAGCACTTACCAACGGTGACTGAGTGATTGGACTGACCTTCGCCCAAACCGAATAACTTCTGGCCGGAAGATCAATATAAATCTGGTTGTTTCCATTTACAATGGCATAGGGAAAACCCGAACGTCCAAGTACATCAACCAATGTATCCCCCGGTTGCAACTGATAGGGATTTCCTGTATTAACGCCAATATCCACTTTCAAAGGCGACCCGGAAAAATTAATGGCAACTACTACGTCACGGTCGGGCAGGCAGGTACCGTTCATGTTAGAAAGCTGGTAAACCAATGTAGTTGATGCACCCCCGCTGAAATAACTGGCAGGATACGGTGAATTGAATCGTGTCAGGTAATCAACATCCTGCGCGCCTTGTATGAAATGATAATGCACACTCATTAATTTGTTGATGTCATCCGTGTAGGTCGGGTAATCGCTGTGATAATAATCCGACCAGTAAACGCAGGGAATACCTGCAAGCGGGTTGGTCAGAATATAGGCATATCCTAAAATAGGGTCGTTATCGGCAGACTGCGGTTCTTCGCGGAAGTCGTGGTTATTTACAAAAGTGATAATGTTTTTCCGGTAAATCTGCTGACTGCCGTGCATTCCGCTTGTAAATACATTGCGGGCATCATAGCCGAATGCATCACAGGCATCACGCAGGCTGGCCTGCAGGTTAAAATCAAATAAACTGTAATACATCGCATTCTTGGTATCCTCTTCCATATAACTGTAAACGGCATCCAGCCTTGACTTCAAGGTTGCCGCATCGTAATCATAACTTTCACCTACCACGATCTTCGGATCTTGACCCTGGTCGTGAAGGTAATCGAGCAGGTTGCCGGTAAACTCCGGTGTAAAATTCTTCACTGCATCGAGTCGCAGGCCTTCCACTCCCACCTCTTCCATCATCCATTTTGTCCAAACATGAAATGTGTCAATCGTTGCCTGGTAGTATTGATCCAGGTCGTTGTAAAAAAGCATGGCATCCCAATCGCCGCAAAGGCAGGTCGGATTGCCATTGGGTTTAAAATTCATGTAGTTCATATCACCCCTTCCGCTGGGCGTTGCCGTAAAATTGGTGTACGTCTGATACCGGACCTGGCTCTGAATATCACTGTTGGTTCCGGTATACCAGATGCCATAAATAAAATGGTCGGAGTAATTACCATCATCATTGGTAATACTGATGAATAAGGTATCAGCGGATGAAAAATAATCACCGGCAGCAATATTCAGCTCAAACTCGTCCGTGCCGCAACCTCCTGCATCAATGGTGGCTTTCATATTTCTTCCTAATGAAATATTGTCATTCGCCTGGGCACAATCACCTCCCCCATTATTGACGGTCTCTACCAGGTCAGGCAAGTTCGCCCATCCCTTCTTTTTAGTATAGATATAAACGGTATACGGCTTGTTGAAGTAATCGCTGCTGCCGGATGCGGAATGTATTTTCAGATAATAAATGCCTGCACCCAATCCGGTGCTTCCGCCAACCGGCAAGAAGCATTTGAACCGGTCTGACGGATAGCAACTTTCGCCGTTATTATGCTTTGCCAGGTTGTAGTTTTCTATCCAGCCTTCTACCGCACCATTTTCTTCCAGCCTGCCGTTCGCCCGGTGATTGTAAATCATATCAGCAATTGGCGTCAGGTTGTAAAGTGTAAGTGAATCCATCATCCTGTCAATCCGGATCCGGTTACCGAAAGCTGTATTGGCACCATAGGTGCCCCCAAGATTAAACAGGTCGTATATATCATACCCATTGCTGTATCCTGCATTGCCTGCCATACTCATTGGCGGCAGCCAGATGGAGGTATATCCAACTGATGATAAGGTCCGTGCCTGCTGTGCAATGGTATCAACCCACCATTTTCCCTGGCCGGTTTTTGGATAATCCCAATACCAGCCCTGCAGCATCACCTCCTGAGCCTTCGAACAATTCAAACAACCGATCCATAAAATTACTGGTAGCACCCACTTTTTCATAGCTGTAAAATCTGATCCGGTTACAAAGCCGAAATTAACTCGTCGTATTGATTAAGCATTTACAAATACATGATGAATTTATGCGGCTTCTTACTTGCGAAAAGTAATCAGCGAATCAAACCCCCTGATTGGCAACCGGCAGTTTGCTATTCTTTGAATACGCCGGTATCCGCCTTCCGGAATTTTGCTTTATAAAAAAACATGAAGTTTGCACTGATGGTATCACATGCGCCTACCGATTCTAATCAATAAAGCATTGCACGTTCGGGGATCCCATTACCACCCTACAGTTATCTGTTCATTCCTGTTCTCCAAAACCACCACCGGCAATTTTACCTGGTGCAGCATATCAACATTTTGCATGACAATATTCGAGGAACTTCCATTTACGCTTACTTCATTTTTTAATGCATCAAAGCCGTGCAGCACTAGCTTAATAAACCGGAAATGTGATGCATAACTTCCCTCGGTTTTATCCAGAATAATTTGTTTTGAAGCCGGTCGAATCGACATCAACCGCTTGTAATAACCACCCGACTGGTAATCATATCGGTCGCCCGCATCTTCATAATAGGTGAAATAATTGTCGGCTGAACTGAAATAGACATGCAAGGCCAGTGTATCAGTCGGTTGTTGCGCCGTGGTTTGAACCAGTGACTGCATGGGAATAAAACTGCCTTCTTTGACAAAAACTGGCAGCTTATCAAGTGCTGCGCCGGTATAGAACTGCGAATTGCCCTCATATTTTTTATCGGAATTAAACTCGTACCAGTTTCCTTCCGGCAGGTATACACTTGCAGCGCGAACGGTACTCCTGCACGCTGCCACTAAAAGCGCAGGCCCTGACATGAACTGATTTTCAAACTCACCATAATAAACTTTTTCATCCATCGGATAATCAATGGCAAGTGTTCGTTGCACAGGCATGCCGGTCTGGGCTGCGGTATAAAAGCAAGAATATAAATAAGGGAGCATGCGGTACCGCAGCTGCACATACTTTCTGACAATATCCTCAATATCCTCACCGTAACTCCAGGGTTCAGAATCGCGTAATCCAAACGATTTATGACTTCGGTAGAAAGGACTAAAAGCAGCCATTGACATCCAGCGTGCATATAATTCGGGTGTTGCATCAGACGTAAACCCGCTTACGTCGGCACCGGCAAAGGCCACGCCGCTAACACCAAGCGAGCTCACCATCCGCACCGCCAGTAACATATGATCATCGCTTCCTACATTATCGCCCGTCCAGATTGCCGTATAACGTTGCAAACCAGAATAGCCTGCACGGGTAAGTATAAACGGGCGCCTTCCGTTCAACAGTTTCTTTGCTCCGTCATATGTTGCACGCGCCATTTGAAGGCCATAAATATTATGCGCCATTTTATGAGTGACCGGATATCCATCACCGGCGAACTCCAGATTGTTGGGCGCCTTTTGTCCCCAGGTGGCAAACTCGTTCATATCGCACCAGAAACCATCAATCCCCTGTTCAACATTTTCTTTAAACAATTCTCCCCACCATATTCTTGCCTGCGGACTCGTATAATCCGTAAATGTGCACCAGCCCGGCCATACCTGCCCGGTATAAACGGTACCATCAGGATATTTGATAAAATGGTTTTTCTCCAGGCCGTCTTCATAAGCAGCATAGTCCTTTTCCACCTTAATGCCGGGATCAATGATCACTACATTTTTAAAACCAAGCTGATCCATCTTCGTCAACATACCTTTTGGATCGGGAAACCGGACCGTATCCCAGGTAAATACTTTGTAGCGCTCCATGTAGTGAATGTCGAACCATATCACATCGCAGGGAATCTTTTTGTCACGAAAGGTTTGTGCAAGGGTGAGCACTTCGCTTTGCGGATAATAACTCCAGCGGCATTGCTGAAATCCCAGCGACCATAGCGGAGGCATTGGCATGCGGCCCGTTAGCCAGGTATATGAAGAAATGACCGATGCAATATTGGAATGATAAATAAGGAAATAATTCATATCCCCATTCTCGGTAGCAAATGATGAGAACCGCTCCTGGGAAGCGCCGAAGTTGAAATGAGTCCTGGATGAATTGTCGAGGAAAATACCATATACCAGGGAATCATGAATTCCTATATAAAACGGAATGGTTGAATACAGCGGATCGGCCGAAAGAATGTAGCCGGGCACATCCGCATTCCAATGTGAGTATCCGCTGCCACGCCGGTTAAGGCTACCGGTCTTTTCACCAAGGCCGATGAATTTTTCATCGGGAAGTAATTTTTTATAGGTTGTAATTTCATCATCAATCCATGACGTACCGAAATCATCATCATCGCCATTGATGAGTTGACCCTTCTTATTATACAGTGCTACCCGCACAGGTTGCCTGCTGATGGTTAACGTAAGTGAGTCAGTGGAAAGCGTGATTTTACTTTTTTCCTCACGTACACTGAAATTCACTGCAGCCTCCGGTGAAACAGCAACTGCATAGGAAAAGTCATTGAAGGTATTGTTCCGGGTGATATTAATTTTCACCACATTAGAAGAATAAACGGTTGCTTTCAGGTTTCCAAAGTCTGTATTGATGATTATTCCATCCGATGTCTTCTTCATCGATTTCATATTGCCCATACTCCTGCTTAATGTTTGTGCATATACACTAAAGGAGAGCAGCATTAGCAGACAGTACAGTGCAATTTTCTTCATGTGGAAGGGATTATTATCGATGAATGTTCAGACAAACCTACTTATTTACAGATTATCTATCAAGCGAGGTATTGGTTTGCACGGGTTCAACAAACTGAACTACCCGGCTAAGGTGGTTCATGGCGCAGCAGGCATGAAACAAACTGCCTTAATATGGCAGATACTTCATTGGTCCTGCATCAAAATATTTTATGAGTAATATCATAAACAGTCCGGGAATACGGAGCAATACAAAGTAAAAACCAGGTGTTCATGTTTGTTATTATGTACTTAACCATTTTCATGCTAGTAAGAACTGTTAAATTTTTGTAGCTTTTTTCGGTTTGACTAGAAACACCCGGCTTATTAAATGATTATTATTGTACTCGACTAAATAATTAAATCTAACCCGCTTATGAAAAAGACATTTACAAGCATTCCATTAACATTATTAATCCTGCTGTGGATCGGTATTTATGGCGCCATGGCTCAGAACGGATCTGTTGGTGGTAAGGTAATTGATGAAAAATCGGTACCGGTTTCCTACGCGACCGTATTATTAAAAGGTACTGCTTTAGGCGCGAATACCGACGATGACGGAGTATATGAAATTAACAATGTACCCGCCGGTAATTATACGATCGAAGTCAGCTATGTGGGTTATGCCACATTTGAACAAGCCATAACAGTTTCATCAGGCAAGGCGACGGTAGACATACAGTTGATCACCGATTACCTGTCTCTGAATGAAGTGGTTGTGGTTGGTTATGGAACCAAGCAGGTCAAAGACATGACCGGTTCTGTTACCTCCGTTTCCTCAAAGGATTTTAATAAAGGTTCGGTAGCTTCACCTGAACAACTTATTACAGGAAAAGTGGCTGGTATAGCAGTTACTTCCAGTGGTGGTGCACCCGGAGCAAGCAGCCGGATCAGGGTAAGGGGCGGATCTTCCCTCAATGCCAGCAATGATCCGCTGATCGTAATTGACGGTGTACCCGTTGATAATAATGGCGTTTCAGGTTCCGCCAATGCTTTGAACTTGATCAACCCAAATGATATTGAAAATATTACCGTTTTGAAAGATGCATCGGCTGCGGCTATTTACGGTTCGCGCGCTGCCAACGGTGTAATCATAATTACCACAAAGAAAGGGGTCGGCAACCCAAAGCTGGGGGTAGAATATACCGCCAATACCTCTCTCTCAACCATCAATAAATATGTAGGCTCAGTTTCTGCAGATGATCTTCGCGCATTGATTGCCGATATTGGAAACAGCAAACAAAAGGCGCTGGTAGGTACCGAAACTACAGACTGGCAGGATCTTATTTACCGCACACCGGTCAGTATGGATCAGAATCTCTCTTTTTCAGGTGGCATCAAGAATTTGCCTTACCGGCTCACCTTTGGTTATCTGAATGATCAAGGCATCCTCTTACGGTCTGAACTGGAGCGTACAAGCATTGGCCTGAATTTAAGCCCCTCATTCCTGGATGACCATCTTAAAGTTGAACTCAACACAAAGTTTGCATACACCTATAACTTTTTCACCGACCAGGGCGCTATCGGATCTGCGGTTACATTTGACCCGACCGCCCCGGTATATGCCGACAATGTGTATGGTGGTTACTTCGAGTGGCTGGATGCAGCGGGAAAGCCTAACACACTGGCTCCAAAGAATCCGCTGGGCTTGATTTATCAAAAAGACGACAGGAGTAATGTTTACCGTTTTATCGGGAACGTGAAATTTGATTATAAAATGCATTTCCTTCCTGAATTAAAGGCCAGCCTTAACCTCGGAACAGATTTATCACGCAGCAATGGAACCGTATATATTCCACCGGAAGCTGCTTCCAACTTTACACGAAAAGGGGTCGACAACAAGTATGATCAGATGAAGAACAACAAATTGCTGGAGTTCTACCTGAACTATACCAAAGACCTGGAAAGCATTCACAGCAAGATTGACTTAACGGCAGGATATTCTTACCAGGATTGGTTAAGAGCCAGCCCGATTGAACCTTATGTAGATGCCAATGGTGATGAATTTGGATATCCGGATATCAATGCATTGGGCGACACCATTTCTGCAGGCGGCATTCCCTTCAAAACGCAGAATACCCTGATCTCTTTTTATGGCAGGTTAAATTATACGTTCTTCGATCGTTACTTATTGACTGCTACCTTACGTGATGATGGCTCTTCCCGTTTCGGACCTGATAACCGCTGGGGTTTGTTTCCTTCTGTAGCCTTAGCCTGGAGAATCAGCGACGAATCGTTCCTCAGAGACTGGGAAGCACTCAGCAACCTGAAACTGCGTCTTGGTTATGGTGTTACCGGTCAGCAGGATCTTCCTTCTACCTTATCAGATTATCCATACATCGCCAACTATCAACCGGGTGAAAGCACGGCACAATACCAGTTTGGAAATGAGTTCTATCCTGTTTTGCGGCCGGATGGCTATGATGCGAATATCAAGTGGGAAGAAACAGAAACCTTTAATGTGGGTCTGGATTTTGGATTTATTAACGGACGTATCAGCGGTAGTATTGATGTATACCAAAAGAACACAACTGATCTGCTGGCTGTAATACCTGTTGCGGCAGGAACCAATTTCACCAATAATATTCTTACCAATGTAGGCAGTCTTGAGAACAAAGGCATTGAAGGCACTTTAAACCTGGTAATTTTTGATACACCTGACTTTACCTGGGAATTGGGCGGTAACGTAACCTACAACCACAACGAGATCACTAAACTAACCAAAGTGCAGGGACAGGATGATGAGGGAATTTTAGTAGGTGGAATATCCGGTGGTGTCGGTAATACAATTCAGATTCATACCGTAGGTTATGCAACTAATACCTTCTATGTATACCAACAGAATTATGACGAGACCGGTAAACCAATCGAAGGCGACTACGCGGACTTAAATGATGATGGCATTATTACACCTGATGACCGCTACCGCTATGAAAACCCCGAACCGGACGTCTTTGCAGGCATGTACATGAACTTCATTTACAAGAACTGGTCGGCAGGGTTGGGAATGCGTGGTAGTTTTGGCAACTATATGTACAATAACGTGAACTCGCAGTATGCGAACTTCACCAATATTGACGGTTCCAAGAATTACCTGAATAACCTTACCTATGATTACTACAATACTGAGTTTGTGAAACCGCAATACATCAGTGATTACTATGTAACAGACGCTTCCTTTATCAGGATGGATAACTTCAATATCGGTTACAATTTCCGCGACATTATCAATGGTAAGACTTCTTTGAAGGTGACCGCCATTGTTCAGAACGTTTTTGTAATTTCGGATTATGAAGGCCTGGATCCGGAAATAGCAGGTGGTATCGACAATAACATCTACCCGCGTCCGAGAATTTTTTCAATTAATGTAAGTCTTAACCTCTAAATACTGAAGTAATGAAAACAACAATTTCGAAATCATTTATCATACTTTCCATAATTGCGCTTTCGCTCACTTCATGTCTTAAGGATCTGGACCGCACGCCTTTTTATGGATTGAATACGGAATCTGTTTACGCCGATCCGGACAATTATATTGAAGTGCTGGCAAAATTGTACGCGGGCTTTACCACAACCGGTAATCAGGGCCCCGCCGGCAAACCCGACATCAGTGGTATCGATGAAGGATTCTCCAACTACATCCGTGTATTTTGGAATCTCCAGGAACTGCCAACCGATGAAGCAGTTTGCGGCTGGAATGACCCCGGTATTCCTGAATTGCATGAAATGAGCTGGTCATCGGATAACTCCTGGGTTAAAGGAATGTACTACCGGATCTATTTCCAGATTCCGCTTTGCAATGAGTTTATACGCGAAACTGCAGACGACAAAATGAGCGAACGCGGCTTCTCGGCAGAAAATCTTGAAAAGATTAAAAATTACCGCAATGAAGCCCGCTTTTTAAGAGCACTGACGTATTATCATGCATTGGATTTATTTGGTAATGTTCCTTTCGTTACTGAAGATGACCCAATTGGATCCTTTTTCCCTGAACAAATTTCACGCGTTGATCTGTTCAATTACATTGAAGGTGAATTGAAAGACGTGGAGAATTTATTGTTAGACCCAGGTCAAAGTGAATATGCACGCGCCAACAAAGCTGCTGCCTGGACGCTGCTCGCAAAAATGTACCTGAATGCTGAAGTTTATACCGGACAAGCCAGGTACAGTGATGCAGTTGCTTATTGTGATAAGGTACTTGGAGCAGGTTATTCACTCGAACCCAAATACACCAACCTTTTCCTGGCCGACAATCACCTGTCTAATGAAATCATCCTCCCGATTACCAGTGATGGTAAATACACTACGTCGTATGGTATCACCACCTTCCTGGTACATGCTCCGGTTGGAGGCAGCATGAAACCACTGGAATTTGGTATTGCCGGCGGATGGGGCGGATACCGGACCACTTCAGCTTTTGTTGCTCATTTTCCGGATACGCTGGATGGCCGTTATTTATTTTATACCAACGGCCAAAACCTCAGTGTAAATGATACCGTAAATGGCGTAATTAAATTGTCGGCTAATTTTACCGACGGATGGGCCATTGCCAAATGGAGAAATGTAACTTCGGCCGGTGTGGTAGGTTCTGATCCTACCGGTACTTTTGTGGATACTGATTATCCCCTTTTCCGTTTGGGTGATGTTTACCTGATGTATGCTGAAGCGGTATTACGTGGTGGCGGTGGCGATCAGGGTAAAGCACTGGACCTGGTGAATCAGTTAAGAGAGCGCGCCTTCGGAAACAGCAGTAATAATGTATCGTCCCTGGACCTGGAATTCCTGTTTTCAGAACGCTCCAGGGAAATGCAATGGGAGGCAACCCGCAGAACGGATCTTATTCGCTACGGAAAATTCAGCGGAGGTGCTTACCTATGGCCTTTCAAAGGTGGAGTGCAACCCGAAGGAGAATCGGTACCTGAACACCTGGACCTTTTCCCGCTTCCCGCTTCAGATGTGATTGCCAATCCGAACCTGAAACAGAATCCCGGTTACTAATTGCATGCTATAATGGAAACTTTCAAAAGCCGGCTTTCGCAGCCGGCTTTTTTTTTGCAAGTACTATCAGCTAATCTTAAAAATAGCGGGTGTTGTTTCATCAAAAATGAAAAAGAAACAGAGTCTGGTTACTGAAAAATAAGTCTTGCCTGTTTTATGAATCGCATGTGCAGAAAATGAGGTCATAATATGAAGCATCCATGATTCGGGCACTTAACTGCCTGTTCAGGTAAACAGAATCTGATTATTCAAAAGTGTAAGCTTCTATGCACCGGTTGGTTTTTCGCAATGGCTCCGGATATCTACGTTTTCATTTGCTGAAGCGCAAGGTTTTCCATTTATTCAGATCACCGGTTTCTTTGCAGTTAATTTTCGGATTGCCCGGTACGTGATTCCGTGGTTATCATCATTCTGCTGTCCTGTCAAATAAAAATGTTGCACACTAATTAACACCATCCTTTCCATATGGAATGCTTCAAAATTTATTCATCGGTCAGGCAATCCGCAAAGGTTAAATGCATGCGTTTACCATCCAGGTCAAATAAAGTGCAGGCTAAGTTTACAGAGAAGCAAAATCTTCATGCATACTCCATATCTTAACCGAAAGAAACAAAATGAAAAAAGTCGAAGGCATGCGGTTTTTAATCTTTTCAGTGGTTGTTGCACTGTTGTTGGCCGGCTTTTCCACTTTGCAACATCCTGTATTGGATGAAAACAAAAAAGGTAAGCCGGAAAAGATTATCGGTGCCGATATTTCCTTCCTTCCTCAATTGGAAGCAGAAGGCATTCAGTTTAAAAAAGATGGAGTGCAGCAGGATGCCCTGCATATCCTGAAAGCGCATGGTTTTAATTATGCCAGGCTGCGGATATTCGTAAACCCTGAGGCCGACAGCGGGTATTCAAAAAAAGGATATTGTGGCCTTGCCCAGACTTTGCAAATGGCACAGCGTATTAAGGCAGTTAATATGAAATGGTTGCTTGATTTTCATTACAGTGATACCTGGGCAGATCCCGGGAAACAATACAAGCCGGAAGCCTGGAAGAACATGCCGGTGCCTGCCCTTGCGCAAACAGTACATAACTATACCAAAGAGGTCATGATTGCATTGCAACAACAGGAAACCTTGCCGGATATGGTGCAGGTTGGCAATGAAATAAATAATGGCATGTTGTGGCCTGAAGGTAGTTTCAGTGAGCCCGACAATCTGGCTCTATTCATTAAAGCCGGAATCAATGGTGTCAAAGAAGTGGCACCATCCACCCCGATTATGTTACATATAGCGCTTGGCGGGCAGAATGGCGAATCGCGTGAATGGCTGGATGCTATGATTGCCCGTGGAGTTACTTTTGATATTATTGGTGAATCCTATTATCCTCAATGGCATGGTACCCTTTCAGAATTGCAACACAACCTGACCGATCTTTCCCTCCGGTATAAACAGGATGTGGTAGTGGTGGAATATACTCAGCACAAACAGGCAGTGAATGATATTGCTTTCAACCTGCCCAAAGGTAATGTGAAAGGTACATTTATCTGGGAGCCGCTCAATACGTGGGAATTTATTTTTGACAAACAGGGAAATGCAATTGATTCGCTACTCAACATCTATCCGGCTTTGGCAAAAAAGTATAATGTGAAATAAGGATCATACCTGGTAACTGGCTAAACCAATTTGTAACAAGTAAAAATCTTTACCTGCATGATAAAGAATCTGTTTCTGCTTCTGGCCATTTGTTTTAGCATTGAACACGCTACTGCCCGTACCCGTGAAAATTTTTGCAGCCAATGGAAGTTCTTTTTGGGTGATGATGCGAAAGCAAAAACACCCGGATACAATGATAAGAACTGGAGGATGTTAAACCTGCCGCATGACTGGAGCATCGAAGGAAAATTTGATGCGGATAATCCAGCCGGTATTGGCGGAGGTGCGCTGCCGGGCGGCGTAGGTTGGTACCGCAAATCCTTTAATGTACCGGCTGATAGCAAAAATAAAAAAGTATTTATTGACTTTGACGGGATCTATCAGCTGAGTGAAGTATGGATCAACGGACAATCTTTGGGTATACGGCCCAATGGTTATATCTCCTTCCGGTACGACCTTACTCCTTACCTGAATTTTGGTGAACAGGCAAACGTGATTGCTGTACGTGTGGATAATTCTCGGCAACCCAACTCACGTTGGTATTCAGGATCCGGTATCTACCGGAATGTCTGGCTGGAAACCACCAGCAAAGTATATGTTGATCTATGGGGAACATTTATCACCACACCTAAAGTGAATGATCAGTCAGCCACGATTGAGATTGCCACCAACCTGGTGAATTCGGATGCCACTGCCAGGACTGTTGAACTCAAAACTGTAATTTACGATGCCTCCGGAAATGAGGCGGGCAGCAGTACCAGAAACATCTCGTTAAACAGCAACAGCAAGAATGAATCTGCACAAACTTTTGAGCTTCCTTCCCCGCAATTATGGTCGATTAAACATCCGTATATGTATAAAGCGGTTTCAAAGATCATCAGCGAAGGAAAAGTGATTGATGAATACACCACTCCGTTCGGAATCCGCTATTTCAACTTTGATCCTGATAAGGGATTCTTTCTGAATGGCGGTCACGTTAAAATTAATGGAGTCTGCAATCATCATGACCTTGGGGCATTGGGAGCGGCCGTAAATACCAGGGCCATACAGCGGCAACTGGAAATACTGAAAGAAATGGGTTGCAATGCCATCCGTACTTCTCATAATCCACCCGCGCCGGAATTGCTTGATCTCTGCGACAAGATGGGATTCCTGGTAATGGATGAAGCCTTTGATATGTGGAAGCGTCCAAAAAATGTTTTCGACTATCATTTGTTCTGGGATGAATGGCATGAAAAAGATCTGACAGATATGATACTCCGCGACCGCAATCATCCATCCATCATTGCCTGGAGCGTTGGTAATGAAATCCCTGAACAGTCCGCTTATCATTGGAAACCGGGTATTCCAAAAGAGCAATTGAAGAAAGACAGCACCGGCAAAACCATTGCAACAGAACTGGCGAAAATTGTTAGGTCGCTCGATGCTACCCGCCCGGTAACCGCTGCGAATGATCAGACCGATACGTCGAACCTCCTTTTGCAGTCAGACGCCTTCGATCTAATCTGCTACAACTACCGCCATAAACAATGGGCGGGTGCGCAGGAACGCTGGGGAAAAAAATCATTTATTGCTACCGAGTCTGCTTCCGCATTTGAAACACGCGGCTATTATGAAATGCCCGCTGACAGTATACGGCGCTGGCCGGAAGACTGGACCAAACCATTCACCGGTGGTAATGCCCGGCATGCCTGCTCTTCCTACGATAACTGCTGCGCTTCCTGGGGTTCCACACATGAAGAGTCCTTAAAAGAATACATGAAGTATGATTTCATTGCCGGCATGTTCTTATGGACCGGCTTTGATTATCTAGGCGAACCAACGCCCTATCTGTGGCCGTCACGCAGTTCCTATTTCGGAGTTGTGGATCTTGCCGGATTTCCAAAAGACGCCTACTACCTCTATCAAAGTGTGTGGACCGACAAGCCTGTTCTCCATGTGTTGCCACACTGGAACTGGAATAAAGGGGAACGCATTGATGTGTGGGCTTACTACAGCCAGGCTGATGAAGTAGAATTATTTCTTAATGGAAAATCACTTGGTGTTAAGAAAAAATCAGGTGATGAACTGCATGTTGCCTGGGAAGTGCCATTTGAGCCGGGCACACTGGAAGCGATTTCCAGAAAAGAAGGCAAAACCGTTTTAACCAAACAGGTGAAGACGGCCGGTGCTCCTGCTAAAATTTTGTTGAAAGCCGATAGAAATGTAATCCTTGCCGACGGGAAAGATCTTTCCTTTATAACCATACAAATACTGGATACCGATGGAAACCCGGTTGTTTCTGCTGAGAATGAAGTTCAGTTCGATATTAAGGGAGAAGGATTTATTGCGGGCGTCGACAATGGAAGCGAAACAAGTATGGAGCCATTCAAAGCAAGTAAACGTAAAGCAGCTTATGGAATGTGCCTGGCCATCATACAGTCAAATGAAAAAGCAGGGCCTATACTGTTTACGGCAAGCTCACCCGGATTGAAGAGTGCTTCAATAAGTCTCGAAGCAAAATAGACGCTATGTGATATTACAGTTTATTAGACAAGTTGCTGCAAACCGAACTGATATAGCGTTTCCGCGCAATATTCAGCAGCCGGGCGGAGAATGGTAGCTGGAAACGATGAATGATTGGGAGCATCCGGAAAGGCCTGCGCTTCTAATGCAACAGCTCCGTGCTTCACATAATTTTTTCCCTGCCGGCCGGTAAGTGTACCATCCCACCAATTTGCGGTATAACAATGAATGGATGGTTGGTTGGTGAACACACGTACCTGACGTCCGGATGCAGGATCAGAAAGGATGGCAACAGGCACAGATTCCATTTCACGTTCCTCCAATACATAAGAGTGGTCGTATCCGGGCTCTCCGGGAATGGCAAAAATATGCTCACCAATTGCTCTTTCTTTTATAAAATCAAATGGCCCGTTTTTTATGTTGATCAGCTTTCCTGTTGGTGTCTGATTAGCACCTTTCGCTAAAATGCGTTGTGATGCGATCTGCAGATGATGCCTGTAAACAGTAGCTTCGTCAAATGCGGAAAGGTTAAAATAGGAATGATTGGTGAGATTAATGATCGTTGTTTTATCGGTAGTTGCCCTTGCCAGGATATGAAGCTTATTATGAGGTTCCAGGAGATAGGTTACGGTTGTTTCCAGCGTTCCCGGATAACCTTCTTCACCGTCCATGCTGGTATAGCTGAGTGAAACTCCAACGCTGTCTTTCGTTTTGATTAATTCGTTCACGCGCCATATTTTTTTGTCAAATCCCTTCACCCCTCCATGTAAATGGTTAGGCGGATCATTCACTGACAATTGAAACCGCTTTCCTTCCAGATGGAAAACACCAAAGGCAATCCTGTTAGCAAAACGGCCCACTATACAACCAAAATACGGGTGTGCATCAAGATACTGTTGCCAGTTATCAAAACCGGCAACCACATTACCCATTTTTCCTGAACGATCCGGTACCTCTATCGACGTGATGATACAACCAATATTTATCAGCCCGACCGACATAGTACCGCTTTCCAGAATGAACTGAAAAACCGGCAGGCCTTCATAAGAACCTAACCTGTGCTGAACAATATTAAAACGTGACTTACTGATGTGATTTACTGTTAGTGATTATACTTAAATGCATCAAGAGCGATAAGTGCATTGCCATTGAAGTCAAAAAGTGTAGTATTTGCTACAACATTAGGTGCCCCCAATTGCCAGCCCACCCCTGGAACGGCAATCATCACCGGGTCCCAGTAAATGTCGCCAAGCAGTCTGCCGTTGTCGGCTGTCTTTATTCCATTGAAGAGCTCCAGCAAAAAATCTTTCTGCCCTTGCGGAGAAGAAGGGTAGATATTCTGATAAGGTCCGTTATTTCCCAACTGCCCGCCGGATCCATTTGGCAAGGTTGGATTCCAGTTATACCCGGTTTCCATAATCAGAATATCCTTTCCCATTTTCGCGCTTTGATAATTCGCCCAATCACGCATTTCCGTAATGGTTCTACCACCCCAGAATGGATAATAGGACGCTCCAATAATGTCGTACTTGCCACCCGCTGCTTCCAGCGAGCCGAAAAACCAGTCATACAATCCGGCATCACCGGCATCGTCAAGATGTATGATCACCTTCGATTCCGGTGCAACCGCTTTAACAGCATCATAGCCTGCATTGAACAATGCGGCCATCTTTGAAAAATTGCTGTAACTGCCATCCGGAAACAGGAAGCCGCCTCGTGTTTCATTTCCCAAAGAAACATATTGCGGAATAGTGCCCTGGTCTTTCATGGCATTCATGATATCCAGGGTAAAATCATATACGGCAACCTTTAAGTCATCAAAACCCAGGTTCGCCCATTCATGCGGCTTATTCTGTGTACTTCCATTCGTCCAGTAATCGCTATAGTGAAACGTAAGCTGAATCTGCATGCCCGCAGCTTTCGCCCGCTGTGCAAGCTGAAGTACATCCGTCTTATTCTGAAATCCTGCCGGCAGATACTTAGATGGAACATAGTCCGGATTACCCGGATCATTGTAAAGCCGCAGCCGCGCAATATTGAATCCATGGTTCTTTAGTATCTCGAAGCAATCCATTTCAACGCCGTCATCATAAAACTTTCCGCCTTTCGATTCAATATAGCTAAGCTCGGATACATCACCGCCTTTAAGAAAAATATAGGGAAGGTCATCTTTCACAAACTGAACGGCATCCACTTTGCACCAGTTACCGGCTTTGGCATCTGAATAGATGCTGACTACACAGGTTCCATCCGTAACCTGAATGCCACGCACTATTACGAGTGTCCAATTAGCAGAAACAGGCAGGCTGGTCATTCTTTCAAATCCATCTGCACCTTTACCGGAGATATAACAAGCGTTCTGTCCCCCACTATTTTGTATGTAAGCGGTTAACTGATAATATCCGTCAGGCAGCCCGCTAAGTTCCTGGTAAGTACGTACTTTATAAGCAGTCGCTTTTTTATGCTGTAATGCATACGATCCTTCATAGCCACCTGCAGCTACAGCATCTGCATCCGGATCATTATCCGATGTCAGCCATCCTGCAGCTGCAGCACTTTCCTGCTGATCGGATTCAAAACCATTGTTTACTATGGAATCTTGTGTCTTGGGAGGTTCGATAACAGCCGGTTGCTTTTTACAGGAAGTTTGCAACTGCAACAGCAATACCACGGCTAAAATTATTCTTATCATAGTAATGGTAAAATTACCAATTCAGTCCGACAATTGGAATGGCTTTGCTGTAAGTATGGCAGCCCAATCCATTGCCTCCCCCGAAGGCAGCACCTCCCCATGCATGGCAAAAATCAGCTGATGAAGGTACTTCCAGGAAAAACCTTAGTGTATATTTGACGAAAAGGATTGCATTTGAAAATCAGCTACATTTTTATAGCTGCATTCAACTCATTTTGTGATACTTTTCATTTATCTTGAACTCCGTTATCCATTGCTCCGATCTGCAACCCATCACAAATAAGAAAACATTGAATAGTTCCGAAGAAAGATTAAGTAGTGCTCCACCTGTTCCTGAAGTGCTTGGCGCATTTATCAATGACACTTCACTGGTTGTTTTCTCTCCGGGAAGAATTAACCTGATTGGTGAATTTACAGATTACAATAAAGGATTTGTTTTGCCGGCAGCTATCGATAAGGGAGTTTATGTTGCCATCACTCCCCGCGCCGATCAAACGATACACCTGTATTCCATTGACTTTAAAGAAACCTATCAGACCACCGTTCACGAGCTGACTCCATCAGCCAGTGCTTCCTGGCCTAACTACCTGCTTGGCGTTGTTGCGGAGTTCAGAAAGGCAGGTGTATCTGTAACCGGATTTGATGCCGTCATCACCGGCAATATGCCAATTGGTTCAGGCATGTCCTCCTCCGCCGCGGTGGAATGCGCCACAGCGATGGCATTAAACCAACTCTTGCTATCGCGATTCGACAAAATGAAATTGGTTCAGCTTGCGCAGCGTGCCGAAAACATTTTTGTAGGCGTTCAGTGCGGGATTATGGATCAGTTTGCCAGTATGTTTGGCAGTGCCGGCCATGCCATTAAACTCGACTGCCGGTCGCTAGACTATGAGTACATACCCTTGAGCATGGATGGCCTGCGTATTGTCTTACTGAATACGAATGTAAAACATTCGCATGGTTCTTCTGCTTATAACGAGAGAAGGTCACAATGTGAAGCCGGTGTGGCAATACTGCATCAGCATGAACCCGGTATAAGCTGCCTGCGCGATGCGACAATTTCTATGGTGGATCGTTACTTATCTGCAGGCGATGCCGCCATTTACAAGCGTTGTAAATTTATTGTTGAAGAAAATGAAAGGGTTATTGGTGCCAGTGAAGATTTGAAGCAGGGCGACCTGGCTTCGTTTGGAAAAAAAATGTTTGCATCTCATCACGGCCTGCAGAATCTGTTTGAAGCAAGTTGCGCAGAACTGGATTTCCTGGTGGACGCTGTAAGAGACAATCCGGCTGTTTTGGGAGCGCGCATGATGGGAGGCGGTTTTGGAGGGTGTACCATTAACCTGGTAAAAACTGAAGCCGTGGAAACACTCATCCATGAAGTATCCGCCAGGTATTCTCAAGCGATGAACATGGAGCTGACACCTCATATTGCCCGTATTGAATCCGGCACCACCCTGATAAAGCAACCTGCAGCACATGCATGAACAAAACAGCGATATGATGGAGGCAACTATAGACTTTACAACGCATCCGCACAGAAGAAAAAATATACTCACCGGCGAGTGGCTCCTCGTTTCGCCGCAAAGAACCAACCGGCCCTGGCAAGGCAGAATGGAATCGGCCGCTTTTAATAATCGACCGGCTTATGATGCCACCTGCTACCTGTGTCCCGGCAATAAAAGAGCCGGTAATGCTGTAAATCCTGACTATAAAAACTGTTTTGCCTTTACCAATGACTATGCTTCGCTGATTCCGGATACACCTCTGGCCGGATTAAATATTCAAGACCTGATTGTGGCGAAAAGCCAGCGCGGCATGTGCAGGGTGATTTGTTTTTCCCCGAGACATGATCTGACCTTACCCCTGTTAACCCTTGAAGAAATTGGCAACATCATAGCGCTTTGGTGCGAAGAATTCAACACCCTTTCGTCAAATGAAAGTGTTAAATATATCCTGATCTTTGAAAACAAAGGGGAGCTGATGGGTTGCAGTAATCCGCATCCACATGGACAGATCTGGTGTTCAAGTGATGTGCCGGTGGAGCCGGAGAAAGAAACACATCGGCAGCAGGAATATTTCAACGCGAAAGGCAGCAGCCTGGTTGGTGATTACCTTCAGCTTGAACTGGAAAAAAAGGAACGGTTGGTATATCAGAATACACACTTCGTGGCATTGGTGCCGTTCTGGGCTGTATGGCCGTTTGAGCTAATGGTGATTTCGCGACGACAGGTGCAAAACATTTTACAATTTACTGCGGAAGAAAAATTATCGCTGGCAGATATGTTGAAAAATATTACCACCCGCTACGACAACATCTTTAGCATTTCATTTCCCTATTCTGCCGGCATGCACCAGGCACCCGTCAATGAGGGGGAGCACCCGGAATGGCACTGGCACATGCATTTTATGCCGCCGCTTCTCCGTTCTGCTACCATCCGAAAATTTATGGTGGGTTATGAAATGCTGGGAAATCCGCAAAGGGATGTGACGGCTGAATGGGCGGCCGGCATGTTGCGAAACCAAAGTGAAACGCACTATACGCTCCTTGAACCAATGCACGAAACAACCGGGCAAAAAAAATAAGTACCCTGCAAAACAACAAATAAACAAACAACCTGTTCACCAACCTCCAGCACCAAAAAGCACGATATGAACCACGCCATGCAGCCAATTGATTACGCCGTTTTCTTTGTCTACTTCGCTATTGTAACGCTGTATGGTTACTGGGTATACCAGAAAAAGAAAAACACCCACAACGACTCCAAAGATTTTTTTCTCGCCGAAGGATCTCTAACGTGGTGGGCAATCGGCGCATCTTTAATTGCTTCCAATATTTCGGCCGAACAATTTATCGGCATGGGTGGCTCCGGCTTTGCTTTGGGATTAGGCATTGCCTCTTACGAATGGATGGCCGCTATCACACTTATTATCGTTGCGGTTTTCTTCATGCCACTCTATCTTAAGAATAAGATATATACCATGCCGCAGTTTCTGCGCCAGCGGTATGATGAACGGGTAGCAACCATTATGGCAGTATTCTGGTTAATGATTTATGTATTTGTAAACCTTACTTCCATCATTTACCTCGGTGCGCTCACTATTCAACACATGCTCGATCTTCCTTTCATTGCCTGCGCGGCCGGACTATCCGTTTTCGCCATCTTCATCACCCTCGGTGGCATGCGGGTAATCGGCTATACGGATGTCATACAGGTTTTCTTCCTTATCCTGGGCGGACTGATCACCACCTACCTTGCCCTTGACCTCGTTTCCGTTAAACTGGGATCGGGCCATGGTGCATGGGAGGGCATGAATTTACTGCGTCAAAAAGCACCTGATCATTTTCATATGATCTTTCCGAAAGGAAAATACCTGGTTGACAACGGACAAGGTGGCCTGCAAGATCCCTGGGAACAGTTGCCCGGCTTGTCTGTTCTGATAGGCGGTATGTGGATTGCCAATTTAAGTTACTGGGGCTGTAATCAATACATCACGCAAAGAGCATTGGGTGCCAGCTTGCCCACTGCCAGGGCAGGCCTCTTGTTTGCCGCTTTTCTTAAGCTGTTGATGCCATTGATTGTGGTGGTTCCGGGCATTGCCTGTTATGTACTTTTTAAGAATAATGCAGATGCCAACATCATCGCAGGCATGACGGAAAACGGTGTTGTGAAACCCGACAACTCCTATTCTACCCTGCTTGAGTTGCTGCCAAATGGCTTACGCGGTGTTTCGCTTGCTGCCCTTACTGCAGCAATTGTTGCCTCCCTGGCCGGCAAAGCAAACAGTATCTCCACTATCTTTTCTCTCGATATATATAAACGCTTTATCAATAGAGATGCGGAAGACAAAAAAGTGGTATCAATCGGAAGATGGGCAATCTTCATCGCTTTCGCTATTGCGTTGATTATCTCCCCCTCACTCAAAAATTTTGGACAGGGCTTCACTTACATACAGGAATTTACCGGTTTTATTTCGCCCGGTATTCTGGCAATGTTCCTGATGGGATTTTTCTGGAAGCGATCAAACTCCAGTGGAGCATTGGCAGCTACCCTTTGCAGCATTCCTTTCTCCGCCGTGCTGAAATATGCTGCACCTTCCATACCTTTTATGAACAGGATGTCTATCGTGTTCCTGGCCTGCGTAGCGCTGATTGTCATCTTCGCCATACTGAAGCCTGATTCCAAAAGTGAATCGAAAGCCATGGTCATTGATAAAACCACCTTCAGCATTTCGATGCCGTTTACGATTGGTATGCTGATTGTAATCGGTATAACCGCTGCCCTGTACATCGTTTTCTGGTAAGCAAAACTTACCGGTCAGCAGAAAATTCAATCACCATGATCCTGAGAAATCTTTTATTGTTGCTGTTCATTACTTCATCTGCTATGTCGCATGCTCAAATCGAACGCCCGGGTGCTGAAAAGATTCCTGCGGAAGAATCGGTGCAGCGTAACCTCCGGCACCGTGTTTTTTATGAAATATTTGTTCGTTCCTTCTATGATTCTAATAATGATGGCATAGGTGATCTGAACGGTATCACCATGCAACTCGATTACCTGGCCAGTCTTGGCATAGGCGGGTTGTGGCTTACCCCTTTCCATCCGTCACCATCCTATCATAAATATGATGTGGTAAATTACCTGGAGGTAGATCCGGAATATGGCACCCTGGATGACTTTAAGCGTTTGGTTGCAGAAGCGCATAAGAGAAATATTCTCGTATTGACTGACCTTGTTATCAATCATACTTCTTCTGAACATCCCTGGTTCCAGGCTGCTCTGAAGAATGATCCACGATTCAAAAACTATTATAATTGGGAAACATCACCTGACAAGTCAGAAAAGAACTGGCACCTTCCCAGGCAAACTAATCAACTTGCCGGTGGTGAAAAGTATTATGGCTTCTTCTCTCCCGTAATGCCTGACCTGAATTATGACAACCCGGAAGTGCGTGATTCCATTATTGCTATCGGAAAATGGTGGCTGAAAGAAACTGCTATTGACGGCTACCGGCTTGATGCGGCGCAGTTCATCTTTGGCGAAGAAGATACCACGGCCAATAATAAATGGTGGAAACAATTTACTGATGAACTTAAAACAGTTAAGCCGGACGTAATCACTATTGGTGAAGTTTGGAATAAGAAAAACTTTGTAGCCACCTATACCGCCTCGCTGTCAGGTGCCTTCAATTTCGAGCTATCGTGGGACCTGCTCAAACTACTGCAAGAAGAGAAAAATGAAATGCTGGTAGAAAACCTCCTGGCCACCAGAGCATTGTACGCCGAACATTCCGCTTATTTTATCGACCCCATCTTCCTCAGCAACCATGACGTGAACCGGATCGTAAGCGACTTAAAAAACAACCCGGAAAAAGCAAAGCTTGCCGCAGCCATTTACCTGACCCTTCCCGGAACACCGTTTATCTATTATGGCGAAGAGCTGGGCATGCGCGGTATGAAACCGGATGAAACTATTCGGGAGCCTTTTCTATGGGATACGAAAGAGCGCGATATTGGTCAAACGCGCTGGCAAAAACCAAAGTACAGCAAGTCGAATCATGTAAAGCCGCTTGCCTTGCAACAGAAAGATGCAAATTCGCTGTTTAATACCTATAAGAAACTGATCGCAACACGGCAAACCTTCCATGCACTTTCCTCCGCCGAAACAAAACCGGTAGCTGCTGCCAACGGAGCGCTATTGCTGTATGAGCGGGGCGACAAGGGAAGATCCGTACTGGTCATTCATAACCTTTCGGATGAAAAGAGTAAGTTGATCCTGCCGGAAACCTATGCTGCTTTTACCAGAATCGTATATCAATCATCGCCAAAAATCAAGGCCGGCGAAACAGGTATTGAACTGCCTTCATACGGAACCATACTGTTAAGCGTAAATTAAAATCCGTTAACTTCGCAGCTTAAATTAGTACAAGGCTCTTTAGTTCAACGGATAGAATGTGAGTTTCCGAAACTCAAGATACAGGTTCGATTCCTGTAGGAGCTACAACAGGCAGGTAAAGTTCCATCTCCGGTTTAATAGTTGTAAAATATCCATTCCCGGCACGCTCGATCTTCCGGGAAATTAGTGTTGATGGATTAACGGTAACAGCCGGTATGTAATCTGACAGACAGCACACTTTCTTCCACTTACCATTTTCTTATTTTTAGCCGGGATGATGGGTAGGAGAATAGGTTGCTGAATGGGTGAATGGTTGAATG
>CAZGBP010000055.1:0-23911 GCA_964524035.1 uncultured Bifidobacteriaceae bacterium | reverse complement strand
TTGGAACCCCTTCCATTTTTGTACCGGTTCCATACGTTTAGAACTTCCCCATCATGGATACCAAAAATATCATTGCCGTTTTCCAGCAACCACAAATTTGGATATGGCCACCTGGCTGCCGCACCGGACTGTTGCCACATAGACTCCGTTCAAAAACTGCCCCGAAAGCGATAATGTGCTTTCAAAAAGGGTACCCTGAAGCATCAGCTCTTCGCTGTAAACCAAAGCACCTAACAGATTGGTGATCTCCAGGGTAGCCCTGGAAGACTGGCCAGAAAAATCGGCTTGAAGGTGAATGAGTTCTGCGGACGGGTTTGGATAAATCTGCAATGCGGTGCCGGTTTCCGGCCTGCCTGCAAGTGCCGTTTCTTTACAATTACTGGTTATGGTAGTCACTTTCGAGTTATCCTTGCAGCCGTTGGCATCGAAAATCTTACACTTGTAATCACCGGGTGTGCTGACCACATAACTGATTTGGGTTGCTCCTGAAATATTTACTGAATTTTTAAGCCATTGGTAGGAATAGCCACTGCCCGCATTCGCGGTGAGTGTGCGTGTTTCCCCATTGCAAATATTTTTAGAGCCGTCGATGGTAACTTTTGTTTTGGGGAGCTTGAGCACGGTTATATTGGTTCCTTCCGACTGATCCTGGCAGTTTTTGCTGTCCGTTATCGTTACTTTGTATGTACCGCTGGTACTCGGGTAGTATTTCTTATCGGTAGCACCTGCAATAAAATTTGATCCTTTACTCCATTGGTAAGTAGTGTAACCGGCAGGCGCCTGCAGAAAAGTAGAAGTTGCTCCCTCACAAAATGCGGTAGGTCCGCCAACAGCAATATTGGTTGATGGCAGCGGATAAACCACAACCTGCGTTACCGCAGAAGTATTTGCGCAGCTGTTATAATCAGTTATCGTTACGCTGTACTCCCCGGCTGTTTTCACAGTAAGCAACTGGCCGTATTTGCCATTCGACCATTTATATGATTTAAAACCACTCCCTGCATCCAGTGTCACAGATCCTCCATCACAAAAAGCCAGCGCACCGGTGGTACTGATTACGGCAACAGGCAAAGGATAAACCACAATAGAGGCAGGCAGCGATACCGCAGCACAGCCGTTTTGATCAATAACCGTTAGCTTATAATCTCCCTGAGCAGTCACGATCAACTCATTTCCGGTAAATCCTGTTGACCAAAGATAGGTTGCCGTAGAATCCGTTTTCTTTGGAATCAAAACGGTACTTGCACCTTCGCAAAAGGCCTCTTTCCCGGTATTTTTGATTGTGGGTGTTTCAGGCAATGCATGCACGGTAATCTGAATAGTATCTGCCGCCCAGTAACCAGACTTCTCGTCCCAGACACGTATCCAATAATCCCCGTTTGTTTTCGCCCAGATTTTGCGGCTCGTTTCGCCGGTTGACCATTGGTAAGCGAAATAACCTCCTCCGGCATCAAGGTTTACACTGTCGCCCTGGCAGAAAGCAGTTGCCCCGGAAGCACTAATGGAAACAACCGGCGGCGCATCAGGTACATAACTGGATGTAATTTTGGTAATGGAATATTCTTTCAGGGAAAGTGTAGCAGGAAGATTAGCATTCTTCTTCAGAATATCGCCGTCATTGGCAATATAGTCGGTTGGGCCTGCTGCAATTCGCTCATAACTGCCCCCCGACTTGAAGACATCGGTTGTTTTAATCTTCAATTCAGAGCCGGAAAGGTTAACGATGACGGCTGTTGAAGCGTTGTCGTTCGAAAATTGCCATCCATACAAGGCAGGATAGGTAGTTGTTTCATCACCATCAACAAACGTTATTTCCGGATTTCCGGTAAAACTCAATTGCGACGCATACTTCATGCCATCCACCGCTTCACTGATTATTTGCACGGCATTACCGGAAGATGTCAGGTCCCATGCTGTGGTAATAGGGGGATTCGGTGGTTCCTTGAAGCTTCCATCGTCTTTGAATTTGAATCCTTTGTAATCAATAAAATAGCCTCCGTATCCGGCTGTACCACAAACAGTATGAAAGTTGACATTCGTAATTTTTTCGCTTTCCAGGTAATGCAGTGACTGGGTCGCCACAAATAAGGCATGTCCCCAGGAACCATGAACGGGTATATTAAAATCCTGCAGGTTATATTCCGTGATCCAAACTTCTTTTCCCGGTCTTACCAGTGGTAAATCTTCCGTTGCGAGAATGTTCCAGGCTTTGAAAGGACGGTATAGAAATTCCACCACATCGCTTGTAGTATATTTTCCATCTCCCTCTCCTTTAGCTTCCGTTCCGGATGATGAAAAGTACTGATGAAACGTAATGGCATCCTCCCCTTCCAGTGTTTCCAGCAGGTCTCCGTCCCATTGCACACGCCGCGATTGATTGTTGCGGTTAAAAGCACCCTGGGCAGCAACTTTAGCTTCCGGAAAGTGAGCATGAATGGAATCAATCCATTTTGAAGCGACTATTCCATACGTTTGCGCATCGGGAAAAATACTATAGATGTAACTTGAGTCTTCTTCTTCGGCAAGATAGAATTCATTTCCCAGCTCGATATATTTCACTTCCATTCCAAGTGAATCTGCATAATGCAGCATCTCCAATTGATAATCCAGGGTAGAGCTGATCATGTTAAGCGCAAACAAGGGTACAGCACCGGTTTCATCAACCAGTACCTTAAAATTTTCGAGGGTATTGTAAACAGGAGCCTGATTTGGGTTATGGGGCGGTACATTCGGATCATCAACAAACCACCCGGTTTTCCAATCCCACCAGTTGGCATTACCTCCGGAAGGAAACCGAATCACCTTCGCGTTCATGTCCGGTGCATGTTGCAGCAAATCAGGATGGTCAATATACATGCCATCCCGGGTGGTATTCTGACTTCCGATTCCAAACCAGTCGGGTTTCACAGACCGACGGTTGGATAACTGCATATCAATAGTTTGTGCAACCACTTCCGATTTCAGAAAAAGAAAAACAATTAATAGATGAAACAACAGGTTGGTTCGCAGGGGTAACGGTATTGCTCTCATCAGTTTATGTTTTTTGATGTGGGCCAATAAGATTTCTTACAAATCAAGTGTTGGCTGGGAATTGTTTAACAGGTGGCTTCAGATAAAGCTCCCAAAGATATCCAAATCTTTCATTTTGGGTTTTTCTTTTTTCAACCTGCTATTTTGTTGAAAATGTGGTTACTATAACATCCGGCGGCTTTGAATAACTGACTTACCGTGCTGTAACAATCAGCTACATTTAAATTACTACCCTGATTTTTACCTGATGCAGTTAACAGTATAACCTTAGAGTTCCTTTTTGCCCTGACAAAAAAAACGGCACCTGTTTTTGGTGCCGTTTTAAATTGACCTGCAACAGTTGTTATTCTTTCGCAACTACAAACCGGGACGGGTACACCTGATCATCCACTCTTACGATCACCAGATACTGTCCGGATGAAATTGCTGCGTCCAGGTAAATATCAGCAGCAATCTGGTTATTGATAAAAGCGGATTCCTGCCGCCAGATTAAAGCCCCAAGCAAGTTCCTGATTTCAGCGGTGTATTTTCCTTCTTGTTTTTCCGGCAAATTCAGACGAATATGTAATTCACCGCTGGTTGGATTGGGAAAGATGAACCAGGAAACCTGTTCACTGTTGTTCAATTCGGAACCGTCTTTACAATTGCTGGTAATAATGATTGTATTGGATGTTGTGGAGCAACCTGAAGTATTGGTCACCACGCATTGGTAACTTCCCGCAACCGAAGCCGTGTATGTGGAGGCACTGGCTCCTGTGATAGTATTACCATCCAGTTTCCAGGCATAAGTCAATCCCGTGCCCGTGTTAGCAGCTATATTCTTGGTTTGACCGGAACAGATATTGGTGCTGCCGCTAATACTGATAGAAGCAGTTGGGTTGCTGTTTACAGTAACCTTCAGTCCGCTGCTTGTTTTATTACAACCATTCGCATCAGTTACTTTCACCTTATAGGTACCGGATGAAACAGGTGCAAATGTTTGGTTGGTGGCCCCGTTTTGTGCCGCACTGCCTTTAAGCCACTGGTAGGTGTATGGACCACTGAGCGTGGTAAGATACGTGCCGCTGTTCTTGCAATACGTGGTTGGTCCGACAGCAGATACCGTAACTGCCGGCAGCACCCATTCGGTAACCGTTACAGGGCTTGAAATCGCCGAACAGTTATTTGCATTAGTTACTGTTACCGTAAATGTGCCGCTTGCAGTAATCGCATTGGTTTGAGTGGTTTTTCCGTTTGACCACAGGTAGCTGCTGAAACCTGCACCGGCATCGAGTGTCACTGAACCGCCATCACAGAATTGCGTCGGGCCCTGTGCATTGATCACTGCTACCGGCAATGAAGCCAGCGTAACATTCTTCGGATCAGAGGTTCCGCTACATCCGTTAGCATCGGTTACGGTTACCGTAAAGCTACCACCGGTACTGATGTTAATCGTGGCGGCATTTGATCCGTTTGACCATGCATATGTATTGTAACTTCCACAACTCAATGAAACAGAAGAGCCGATGCAAACTGCTGGAGGGCCGGTGATAACGGGTACCGGATTGCTGTTGATTGTGACTGACAGTGCTGCTGAAGTTTTTACACACTGGTTGAAATCGGTAACTACCACCTTATAACTTCCGCTGACGGAAGGAGTGTAGTTCTGAGAGGTAGCTCCTGAAATGTTCACACCACTTTTCTGCCATTGATACGCCAGGCCGTTTAACGTTGTAAGGTAAACACCGCTGTTGGCACAGTAGGTTGTGGGCCCGGTACTTGTACTGACAACAGGCGTAACAGGAATCCATTCCACCACCTGAACCGGAGCGGAGGTACCTGAACAACCAAGGTTATTGGTAACGGTAACCGTAAAAGATCCGGAGCTCGTAATGGTATTGGTTTGTGTTGTTTTTCCATTAGACCAGTTGTAAGCAGTGTAGCCGCCTCCCGCATCCAGGATTACCGACCCTCCGTCACAAAACGATGTTGCGCCCTGCGCGGTAATAACGGGTTCAGGCAACGGACTCTGTGTGGTTACGAACGGTGTGGCAGTACCTGTGCATCCGTTTACATCCGTAACAGTAACAGTAAAACTACCGGATGCTGATACATTTATGGTTGCTGTGGTTGCACCGGTAGACCACAGATAACCGGGGTACGATCCACAACTTAAACTGACGGTGGAACCCTGGCAGACGATGGGGTTACCTGAAATAACGGGTGAAGGATTGCTGAATATTGTAATAGTAAAAGTGGAGGAGGTTTTACTACAGCCATTGATATCAAAAGCAGTCACCTTGTAATTTCCACCGGTTGTGGGGGTATAGTTTTGCATGGTAGCCCCGGCAATTTCAGCGCCGCTTTTCAGCCATTGATAACCATAGGCAGGTGCTGTAGTAAGATAGACCCCGGAGTTTGCACAGAAAGAAGTGGCACCCACGCTGGTAGTTATTGCAGGAACCGGTGGTATCCATTCTGTTACCGTCACCTGGCCGGATGTGGCACTGCAACCATTTTGCCCGGTAACAGTTACTGAGAAACTACCTGACGCCGTTATGTTAACTGTTTGTGTAGTTTTTCCGTTTGACCAGTTATAGGCAGTGTATCCGCTTCCGGCATCCAGTGTCACACTGCCTCCATCACAAAATGAAGTGGCGCCAAGCGCGTTGATAGCCGGTGTTGGCAGCGGATTTACCGTAATGGTTTTTATCGCAGATACAGCTGTACAGCCATTTAAATCGGTAACGGTCACCAAATAATTTCCCGATTGGGACACGCTTATAGATGAAGTTGATTGTCCGGATGACCATGCATAGGTATTGTATCCGGATGCTGCATTGATGGTTGTGGTTTCTCCCTGGCAAATGGTTGAGCCACCAACAACAGAGAGCGAAGGAACAGCAGCCGTATTTACCGTGATAGCCACGTTAGCTGAAGTTTTAGAACAACCATGTTCATCCGTAATAATCACCTTATAGGTGGTACCGCTGGTAGTTGGCTGGTAGGTCTGCCCTGTAGCATTTTCCAGAAAAGTGAGTCCCTTTTTCCACTGATAGCTAAAGCCGCTCAAAGTTGAAAGTGTAGATGGATTTTCTATACAGTAGGTGCTGGGGCCGATTACTTCTACGGTTGGATCCGGGGGTTCCCAGACCGTAAGATTGATCGCCGGAGAGGTATTGCTGCAATTATTTACATCTTTCACGGTAACCGTGATCGGTCCATTTGTTTCCGCAGTAATGGTTTGCCCTGATTTACCGTTTGACCAGGTATACTGATTATAACCCGGTTGTGCGGAGAGCGAAACATTCTGATCGTAGCAGAAGGCGGTAGGGCCTGCAGCAGTAATTACAGGCTGAGGCAATGGATTAACCGTAATTAACTTTGCCGGGCTTGTTGAAACACATCCGTTGGTATCGGTTAATGTACAGGTATAAGAACCTGAATTGCCTACAATAATTGAATTTCCATCAGCACCCGTAGACCATGAATAGCCTGCATAGCCTTCAGGCATCGTTAAGGTCGTTAATTCACCCTCACAAAGCAGGCTGCCGTTTGAAACGGTAATCGCCGGTGCAGTCAGCGAATTAACTGTTATGTCAAGGCCTGAAGTATTTTTCTTGCTGCATCCATGCTCATCAGTCACCGTTACTTTATAGATTCCGCTTCCGACCGGTGTCCAGGTCTGTCCGGTGCCCCCGCTGATTGCAACACTTCCCTTAAACCATTGGTAACTATAGCCGGGAATAGTAGTTAATGTGGTGGGGCTTTCAATACAATAGGTTGTCGGCCCCATTGCATCAATCACCGGAAATTCAGGTTCCCAAACAGTGATGGCTATTGCATTTGAATTCGCATGACAGCCATTGGTATCGCCTACATTTACCCAATAAGTACCAGAAACCGTATAGTTTTTAGACTGAAGGCTTCCGCCGCCAGACCATGCATAGTCACTAAAGGAATCATTCACCTGAAGCGTAACACCAACATCGTAACAAGCCTGTACCGGTCCAGACGCACTGATAACCGGCTCGGGTAATGGATAAACGGTAATGGTTTCCGTATCTGATACCGCCGTGCATCCATTTTGGTTATCTGTAATCAACAGGTAGTGATTGCCACTGGTGGTAATGATTACCGAATCACCGGTTTCTCCGGTAAGCGGCCACAGGAAGGAAACATCAGAATAGGTGAAGTTAGGCCCGAGGTAAGCCAGGATACTTCCACCTTCGCAAAATGCTTTACCGCCGTCCACTTTAATATTCGGAACAATGGGTGAAGGATTTACGGTAATGTGTACTGAAGTTTCTGAAAAGTAACCAACCGGGCTGTCGTAAACTTTTACAGAATATGTTCCGGTGGTGGTTGCCCAGATCTTCCTGGAGTTTTTGCCATTGGACCATAGATAGGAATAATGACCGGCGCCTGCATCCAACTCAACACTGTCACCGGAGCAAATTACCGTATCTCCGTTAACAGTAATGGAAACAACAGGAGGTGCGGCAGGTACCGTGTTCGCACTGATGCGGGTAATTGAATACGGCTGCAACACGAGGTTTTGCGGAAGTGTTGCATTCACGATGGTCACATCCTGTGCGGTAGCTATCAGTTGCAGCGGAGGTGCATACCGCATTTCATAAGTTCCTCCATTGGGAAACATGGCGGCCGTATTGATGGTCTGTGCAGTGCCGGTAAGGTTCAGCAGGGCGGCATCTGAACTGTTGTTATTATTGAAAAGAAAACCAAATAGCCCGTTGTAATAGATCGTATCCCCTTTTTCAATGGTCATCACCTGCGGATTAGGTGTAAACTGCAGCTGGGATGCATAGGACTTATTGTTCATTGATTTACCCAGCATCATCAGGTTATTACCGGTAGCCGTTAATCCCCAAAATGTTGTAGCGGGTTTTACCGGTGGTGGTATGAAACTGGCGTCTTCCCCATTGCCAAATTCAAATCCCTCCGTATCATAAAAATGGCTGCCATAAACAGCGGTACCGCACATACCGTGCGGCGTAACTTTTGTGATCCGCTCATCTTGCAGCAGCAACAGTGTTTGCAATGCCTGGAACAGGCCATGGGTCCAATACCCATGCGTAGGGCGCTCATGATCAGAGAGATTAAACTCAGTGATCCAGATCTCTTTGCCGGGACGCACTTTCACCATGGATTTTGTAGACAAAATATCCCATGCTTTGTATGGCTGGTATAGCCATTCCGGAACATCAGACAGGTTAACCTCCAGTTTTTCCGCAAGTGTTTCCAATGAGTCCGCATCAGCGGAAGCGTAGTAAAAATGGAAGGTCATGGCGTCTTCTCCTTCGAGGTGGGCAAGTACACTATCGTTCCAGATCTTACGGCGTGGTGCAGCGTTTTTATCAAAAACACCTTGTGCCGCCACTTTTGCATTGGGAAAATATTTATGGATGCTGTCGGCCCATATGGTAGCCGCTTTGCCATAATCAGACGGTTCCGGAAACACCTGCAAAATGTAAGCAGAGTCTTCATCCCCTTCCAGGAAAAACTCATTACCCAACTCAACATATTCTACCGGTATCCCTATGGAGTCAGCGTGCTTTAGCATGGCAATCTGTTCAGTCACATTCGACAGGATCATATTCACTCCAAGTATGGTTGATGAAGCGCCTGCAGAATCTCTCAACACTTTATAATCTTCCAGCCTGTTTGGAACCTTGGTTAATGACTTATACTTCTGCGGCACATTCGGATCGTCGTATACCCATCCCTCGCGCCAGTTGTACCAGCTGGAAAATGCACCAGCCGGAAAGCGGAAGATCTGAGGTTTCATTAAAGGCATTTTGGACAGCAGGTTTGGATTCAGGCAGGAAGAACCTCCCCTGATGGTGGTGCCTGTATTGAATCCGAAAATATCATCACCAATTGTTCTACGGGTCGAGAGTCCTAAATCTATCGTCTGCGCATGCGAGACGCTGCTTACAGCAAAAAAAAGCATGCTGCTCATCGCGATGGTCCATAAGTATCCGGCACCTACCCCTGGATGTAGAATAATTTTCATCGAAAAACTTTTTGAAAGGTTAGCCAAAAATGGTTACGTGCAAATGCGATATGTACGGCGGTACCTTTAAAAATGTTTCTGGGAGGACAGGATAAAATACAATGATTTATATCCGCATCAAATCCAAAGCAACTCCTGAAATGCAATACAGATGCGACTTTCAGCAGGAAAGCCTTTTGGCGGCTTTGTAAGAATCCTGATTAATTAAGCATAAAGAGGGAATTGCTCCATGAAACGGTGTACGTTTCCACGGATGCTGTTGATGAGGGTTTCATTATCCGGATCCATGATGACCTCATCCATCCACTCCACAATCTGCACCATATGGTTTTCCTTCATACCCCTTGAAGTGATTGCCGCGGTACCAACCCGGATGCCAGATGTAACAAAGGCGGACTTATCGTCAAAAGGTACCATGTTTTTATTGAGTGTTATTTCTGCGCGTACCAGGGAATTCTCCGCTTTTTTACCGGAAATATTTTTATTGCGGAGATCTATCAGCATCAGGTGGTTATCGGTTCCGCCCGACACCAGTTGATACCCCTTGTCAGTGAATGCTTTTGCGATGGCCTGCGCATTTTTTTGTACCTGGCTGATGTACATTTTGAATTCATCCGTCAGCGCTTCTCCAAAAGCAACCGCTTTGGAAGCGATTACATGTTCGAGCGGACCGCCTTGCGTTCCTGGAAAAACCGCGCCATCAATTAAGGAAGACATCATGCGCACTTCTCCTTTCGGTGTTTTTAATCCGAATGGATTTTCAAAATCATTTCCCATGAGGATGATTCCGCCGCGCGGGCCCCGCAGCGTTTTATGGGTGGTAGAGGTTACAAAATGACAATGCGGAAGTGGGTCGTTCAATAAATCAGCGGCAATTAACCCGGCAGGATGCGCCATATCACCAAGAAGGAAAGCACCCACCCGGTCGGCTATTTCCCGGAAACGTTTGTAATCATAATCCCGTGAATAGGCCGAAGCGCCACAGATAATGAGTTTTGGTTTCTCCTTTAATGCAATACGCTCCACTTCCTCCATATTGATCCTGCCTGTTTCTTTATCCACGCCATAAAAAGTTGCATGATAAAGTTTGCCTGATGAATTTACGGGTGATCCGTGTGTTAAATGGCCACCATGTGAAAGATCAAGGCCAAGTATCGTATCGCCCGGTTGCAACACGGCGAGAAACACTGCCGCATTGGCCTGCGCCCCTGAATGTGGCTGCACATTGGCATACACCGCTCCGAATAATTCCCTGATCCGGTCAATGGCCAGTTGTTCTACCTGGTCCACCACTTCGCATCCCCCATAGTACCTCCTTCCGGGATAGCCTTCAGCGTACTTGTTAGTAAGGCAACTGCCCATCGCTTCGAGTACTTGCGCACTAACAAAATTTTCGGAAGCAATCAGTTCAATGCCGTGGCGCTGGCGTTCAAGTTCTTTGCCGATAAGGGAAAAAAGAAGTTCGTCTCGTTTCATGGTAGCAGAAAGTAAGGTGCCAAAAATAAGAGGAATAATAGTATTTGACTCAGGAAGTTTTTCCGGGAGTACAACGGTTCGTTCATCTTGTTATGCAATGGTTGGTGGGTTAAATTGCTAAATGGTTAAATGGCAAAATGGCTGCGGCGAAGCTGATCACTTGTTATTCTGTATTCATTTCTCTACTTTACTCACTTACTTAATTGTCCCTATAATCTATATCTAATTTGTCGTATACCCTTTTTCCTGTTTCCAGGCAACACGAGACTATTCCTGCAGGTTGCCGAACAGCTTCAATAAAAAATACAGTGAGTCCCGCACTTTGCGCTCATCCGGTAAATCTGTGTCCTATTCACCGGATCTCCTTCTGCCGGCTGCTTCAACATCGGTATTTTTCAACTGATCAATGTACCTTGACATATTACTTAATCCAGCCACGAGGAAAAAAACGATGGCAATCCAGTATCCAATTTCATAATCAACCCGGAATGATCCTGCATGTTGTGGGGGAAGCTGTCGAATGAAAAAGCTGTCGATTTGTAATCTCATCAAGAATAATGAAAGGGCTCCGCTCAGTCCAATCATGCTAAGCAACATCTCCTGCTGCAGAAAAGTCAGCCGGCTTAAAACCAAACCACCGCACGCAAGCAGGAACGCTGCAAGCGTAAAATAATGGCCTGCCGGTTTGCTTTGTTTGGAATCGGGAAAAGTTGCTTCGCTTAAAGGCTCCATTGCGGAAATGACACTCTTCTATTTTCCTGTGCCGGCTGCAAGTTCCAATCCCGAAACCATTGCAGGCCCGGTTTGCGTGTTCCGCACATTCAGGAATGAAAAAAAGAAACCAGCGATAACCAGCACAAAGCTGGCAGTGGCAACTGATCTTGTGGAAACCAAAGAGATTGATTTTGTCAAAAGTAACGGAATCATCACAGCATTTCTGAAATGGCTGGCATCCGCTATCTTTGCGCGCCATGAATGACTTGAAACTATATAACAGTCTTACCCGCGAAAAGGAAGTTTTTATTCCCATTAATCCTCCTTATGCAGGCATGTATGTCTGCGGACCCACCGTTAGTGGTGAAACCCATCTTGGCCATTCAAGGCCCTATGTGACTTTTGATGTGTTGTACCGGTACCTTCAGCATAAAGGTTATAAAGTGAGGTATGTGCGCAACATCACCGATGCAGGACATTTTGAGGAAGAAGGCCGCGAATCAACAGACAAAGTATCCGACAAAGCAAAACTGGAGAGGCTGGAGCCCATGGAGCTGGTACAGAAATACACCAACATCTATCACGATATGATGGATTTGCTGAATAACCGGCGACCCAGCATAGAACCGACGGCAACCGGCCACATCATGGAACAGATCAGCATGATCCAGGACATTATCGCAAAGGGTTTTGCATACGTTTCCAACGGCTCCGTTTATTTTGATGTCAGCAAGTATGCAAAAGATAATGATTACGGCCGCCTATCGGGAAGAAAGATTGATGAAATGATTGCGGGCAGCCGTGAACTGGAAGGACAGGGTGAGAAACGCAATCCTGCAGATTTTGCGCTGTGGAAAAATGCGCCTGCCGAACACATCATGCGGTGGAACAGCCCCTGGGGCGAAGGATTTCCGGGTTGGCATATAGAGTGCTCTGCCATGTCATCAAAATATCTTGGAACTCCATTTGACATTCACGGCGGGGGTATGGATTTGCTATTTCCGCATCATGAAAGTGAAATTGCGCAAACAAAAATTGCTACCGGTTTACCCATTGCCCGATATTGGATGCATAATAATATGATAACCATCAAAGGGCAGAAAATGAGTAAGTCGCTTGGGAATACTATCACTATTGCTGAGATGTTCAGCGGGGAACATGCTTTGCTTGAAAAGGGCTATTCCCCCATGACGCTCCGCTTTTTTATTCTGCAAACACATTACCGGAGTACCCTGGATTTTTCGAATGAGGCCTTGCAGGCAGCCGAAAAAGGATTACAGCGGCTGATGAATGCACAGGATACGCTAAACAGACTTTCGTATTCCGAAAATGCTGCATTATTCAATACTGAAGAAAATACCAACGTGCAACAATTGATAGATTCGTGCACGGTTTATATGGATGATGATCTGAATACCGCCATGGCATTGGGTTCCCTTTTTGAGTTGAGTACGAAAATTTTTTCATGGAAAAACGGGCAACTCGAGCTTTCCGCCATCAGTAAAGAAACCTTTGACAAGCTGCGGAACACATTCAACACCTTCGTAACAGACATCTTCGGCCTGAAGAATGAAAAGGTTCAGGATAACAGTACGATGGAAGGTGTGATGCAGTTACTGGTTTCTTTGCGGAATGAAGCCCGCGCCAAGAAAGATTTTGCAACCTCCGATAAAATCCGGAATGAGTTGCAGCAAGCCGGCATCCGGTTAATGGATGGCAAGGATGGTACCAGCTGGGAGGGCCTCTGAAATAAAACAACATTCATGTGAAGGTCTGTTTGTTAGAATGAGTAACCCGGATTTGTTTGCATTGTGCAAACAAATCCGGGTTCTCAAACCGGTTGCAAACTGCCGTTATTCAATCAGCACATCCAGAATTTCACTTCTTATGTTTTCTGCTTTTGTGGTAATGGGGCTGCTTATGATTGTACCCATATTAAGACCCACGAAAAAGTAGGTATTGAAATCAGGAAGATAACCCAATTCACAACCTGCACCGATTCCACCTCCTGTATGCCCGTATTCATCATACTGTTTATACGGGTCGTTATGAATGCCCAGGCCATAGCCGTATGAATATTCTCCTGTATCATTCTTAACAAACGTGAGCATCTGCTCCATGGTAGATGCTGTAAGCAACTGTCCCTCGAAGAGGCCTTTCAGAAATTTCACATAATCAACCGGAGTGGCGATAATACCATCATCGCCGATTAATGAACCCACATTTACATTTTGCATCTGCGAACAGTTTTCAAGTATGCCGTTGCTGTACCGGTCCCAATACGAGTTCACCAGATCCTGCTTATCCAGGTAGTTGGCGTTTTCACGATAGTAAGTATTGATCAGCCCAAGCGGAACAAAAATCTGATCGCGGATATATTTGGCATGATCGCCTGTCAGCTGATCTCCAATCAAGGCCAGCAAGAGGTAATTGGTATTCGTGTAACTGCGTTTGCTACCCGGCTCAAACTGCATTTCAGCACCATCAATATAATCGAGGTAATCCATTGTGCTGAATTGATGCAAGGGATGTTGCAACAGGTAGCTGACATAGGCCGGCTTATCGTTGTATTCCGCAATACCGGACGTATGATTCAACAGCATACGCACGGTAACCTGGCCGGCACCGGTAACTTTATCAGTCACGTCTGAGGGTAGATACGCCGTTATCTTTTCGTCAAGGTTGATCTTGCCGGCTTCGTATAATTTTAAGATGGCTACGGCCATGTACGTTTTGGCCACGCTCTGAGAATACTGCAGGTGACAGGCTTGCATGGGCATTTTGGTTTCAATTTTTGAGTAGCCGGAAGCACTTGCCCAGTATCCTTCCGGCGTCCAGGTGGCAATCACAATACCCGGAATTCCAACCTTCGTATATTTATCGATAATGGCTTGTAATGAAGCTGCTTTCGAGTAGTCCGGGTTGATGGTTTCTGTAAACGTACAGGTATCGCCCGCAATTTCCCATGTTTGTTTGCTGCAGGAAGTTGCCATGACAATCAGTATTAGAAGTGTGAAGTATTTCATAAACGTAGTTGTTTTAGTATTTTAAGTGAATTCGGGTACCTACCTGGAAGAGGGAATAAAAGCTAAGTGGTATGCCATCGTTGTAAAACAGCGAAGGCACTACCTGGAAACTGACAAAAGGAGAGAGGTATGTTTGTTCGCTGTATTTATTGTAGCCAACGGAAACTCCCAACGGAACAATCAGCTGCGACTTACCACCCGGCACCTTACTATAATTGCCGTCTTGATAGGTGTAGGCATCAACTGGATGAAAGGTTCTTTGCCAGCCTATTCCAGCCTTTATTTCCGGATAAAAATTGCTGAAAACCGTAGGCCTGAATACCGTTTGGGTATAGGTAAAGAAGCCATTACCCATTTCCTTATTCAAGTAATAACCCACCTGAAATTGCTGCGCCCAGTTTTGTTTGCCATTAAGACTCACTTCGGTGCCAAGTGCAATACCCACATGCCTGAAGTTGCTGCCCAGATCATGAAAGGGTAATGCGAAGTTGTGGAATTGAAGGCTAACGATGATCGGAAAATTCCGGTAGTCCGGTTCTGTTGCTTCACTTTGGGCAAAGCTGACAAAAGGAAGCAGCGAACAACATACGATTTTGAAGAGCTTGTTTTTCATGAGTGTAAAAAATTTATGGGCCAAAGATGAAGCCTGCATCAAGTGAAATGCAAGTGATTTAAGCCCAAATCCGTTGAAGTGTAGCAGATTTACCGCCGAAATGAAGGGTTTTGAGGAGATTACATCCCTGCTGAATGCGGAAAAGTTTGTAAGTTTCTTTTGTTTCTGAAAAAATCAGCACCGCCGGTTGATTCAATTGTACCGGCGATATCATTGCGGCTGGAACCAACTCTTAAAGGCCGGTGCTTTCAACCGGCTAACCGGAATGGCTTGCGGCAATTTATCGCTGTTTTTAAGCATTACATTGATCTTGCCATTCTCAGCCCGGTCAAAACCGGCTACCATTTGACGGTGCACAATCGTTTGCCTGTTGAGTCTGAAGAATAATTCAGGTGGTAGTTTCTGTTCCACAGTATCCAGCGATTCATCCAGGTAATAACTCCTGGGCTCACGGGTTGTGAGCACCGCATATTCATCTTCAATTGTAAAACCGGCAATTTCTGCAAACGAAATGGAAAGATTCTTTTTTCCAAACTTCACCAAAAAACCCTCGTTACGTACCATTTTCTCCTGCTTCCTGATGTCTTCAGATTCCTGGTACTCTGTATAGTAATGTAAGCCAACATAAATACCATTCAGCACCAGGAACCAGATGCCAATAATAACAATGTCGATGGTGAAAAAGGAGAGCGGGAAAGGCCGGTCGGAGAAAAGATAATGCATCAGCATCGTTTGCAGGATAATGACAAGCAATCCGACAAATGTGGTAATACCGGTTTGAAACAGGATACGCCGTACTACATTTCGTTCATATGGATAAACCTTGTCGAGGTAGATAATAATGGCCCTGCAGCAATACCATGCAACATAACCCTGCTGAATATCAATCAGAAAAGTAAAAACAAAACGCCAGCCTGAACTGATAGCAGTATACGTAAGATAATAGTTGATTGACGATATCAGCGGAATCAGGATGATGAAGAGCTTTACATCATTATAGCGGTATGGGCGGTAGTTGAGCATAATGTACTTGCCGGGCAAAAATATTCAATCCGGGATAATGGTACATGGATACACGGTTTGGACGGGTTTTCACAGAGCAGCTTTTCCTGTTTAGGACAAATTGCTATTTCATAGCTATTTATTTAATCCGTAACTAATCGTGTATGCTATGGCATCCATATGTTACTCATTACCATACCAATCTACCTTCCTGGTAAGGTACATGATGGTGGCCAGGATGATGAACAGCCCAATGCTTCCTAAAAGCAGCGAGTAGTCTTCCAGTTGAAGCAAGGAATAAAAGAATCCGTACAGGATGGCCAGTATGCAGGCGAAAACCGCGGTGAGCATGCTGTTCTTAAAAACAAATCGAACATATGCCGTGACCAAAATCAAAATGCTGAGGCAGCTTACGAGGTAAGCCGAACTGAACCTCAGGTGTTCAGAAATAGAAAGCAGCAAAACATAAAAGAGGCAGATGGCACTGCCTACCAGCAGATATTGAATGGCATGAATGCGCCTCTTGCTGAGCACCTCCACAAAAAAGAAGGTGAGGAAGGTGATGATGATAAACATGATACAATACTTCACCGAGCGTAATGTTTTTTGGTATTCATCGATCGGCAGCAACAGTTTCACGCCAAATGCTGCAGCACCGGATTCGCCCGGGTTAAACCGGTCACCATTATCTTTTATTCCGGGTATAAAAGAGCCTGTTCCCTGTTGCGGGTAGTTGCGGTTCAGTTGCAATACTTTCCACTTTGCCGTGAAACCAGAGTCATTCACGCTTCTGCTGTCCGGCAGAAACGACCCTTCAAAACTCGGACTGCCCCAGGGTGATATGATCTGCACATTGGTTTCTTTACCGAAAGGAAGAAATGAAAGGGAGGTACTGCCGTTGATACTGATGTCAAATTCAAAGTGATAAACAGAATCTGTACCGAGTGGAAACTGGAAACTCATTCCGGAATAAAAAATATCATCAACAGGAATACCCGGGCCAAAGTCATGCGATAGGTTATTCACCTTCATCGTAACCGATTCATTGATGCCCTTCAGATCAGGAATGCCCACAGACATAAATGCATCGGAAGGCAGAAGATCACCTGGCGCAATGTTCAGCAGGTTAAAGTCAGGATGACTGAAACTGCCGGAAACATGAAGTTGTGCTTTGTATAACATGACTACATAAATACCCCTGTATCGTTTTTCCGGCAGCACCGTGCCTGTGATATTTACCTGTTCCGGAAGAAAATGCGCGTAACGGGTTACCTCTTCAATAAATCCATTTTCGTCTTTTATGGTCTCTTTGTAGGGAACGGAAATCACCGGCCCGCCAATGGTTTGCTGTAAACCCCATTTCGAACTGACTTCATCAGTGGCTTGGTCCCGGATGTTTTGCCGTTCCCTGATCAGCGAAGTCAGCATGGAGGTAGGGATCAATAATATAAGAATCAATATTCCGATGGAGATCAGCTTCAGTGTTACGGAAGTGCGTGCCCATTTATTAAAGCGGTCGAAGATGGATTGATTTTCCATAATAACGTTTGTAGCGAAAGGCTTTCGAATGGTAAACGAAAAGCCGGAAGCTGGTGATCGGAATTAATACCTAAACCAAGAAAAAGGAAATGCCAGTTAAAGATTACTTGCAACGAAGCAAGATTTCTCCCTATTGCATTTGCGTTCTTCTATTTGCTGCGTATACAATGACTGTTGCTGCAATCTGCCATAACCCGTTAATGTGCTGCATTCATAAATTCATCCTGGCGTCTTTTCAACTCTTCCGGCGAAACGTCCTCTATATGAGTCGCTATCCACCATTGATTTCCTGAAATATCCAAAATACCGCAAGTCCGGTCGCCATAAAACTCATTGGCAGGTTCGCGAAGGGAAGTACCGCCTGCTGCCAAGGCCCTTTTGTAAAATGCATCCACATCAGCCGTATAGAGGTATACCATGGCCGGCATGGCAGGATACTTTTCCCTTCCTTCTGCCAACATCAACCTTGAATCACCTATTTGCAGATCTGCATGCACTACAGTACCATCAGGCAACCTGTGGCTGTTATGCTCTATCGCATCAAATGCCTTTTTCAGGAATTCGATCAGTTGCGCAGCCTTGTTGGCAATGATGAAAGTGGTGAGGGTATGATAACCGTCTGGGATTGGGTTAGTTGGATTGTTTTTCATTTTCTTAATTTTTTTCAGACTAAATATAAGGTAACAATTGGGAAATTTGAACATATAATAAGACTGATAGGGCTTTCCAATTTCACAATAGAATTTCTATTAGCTACTTAAAATTATCCAGCCACCTTTCTCTATGCTTTGCCAGACTCACTTTACTGGGCAAGTACTTTTGATTTTCCGGTAGTTCTATTTTTTTATTCTCAAACACTCTGATTGAATAATTAGAATCACTTTCGTAAAAGACATCAGATACTAATACCTTATAATCGTCATCAATTGAGATCAATCCTCTGTCAAATGCCCGATGAAGATTTGGACAAAGTGAAATTCCATTTGTAATTGTATCATCATATGATTCGCTGAATGGCACTATATGACAAGCATCGATCATCTGTATTCCAGAAGTTGATTCTACCCGAAAGCCAGAAATGCAACAGGTATAATTGTATATTCTCGGTATTAATTTTTTGAATATTCCATTTCGGACAAAGATTTCTTCCTCATCCGCATTTTGAATTTCATTCATATACAATAACGGACCTTCATTCAGCATTTTAAACTCTATATTATTGATATACTTTCCCTGAATAAACCTACTATTTACATAATTAACCTTTGTTCTTTCAAAATACGTATCTAGCAGAGCAGTTCTCAAGATATTTCTGTAAATAGGTTGAATAAGATAATCAAATAGAATGGTATCAAAATATGCATACTCAACAGAAGATTTCAATGCAGCAAAGCTTCGAATTGAATTTGAACTGGTAACCGCTATTTCACAACCGGGAAATGTTGACAGATGCCAGAAATTGTCTGAATACTTTTTACCCTTGCCGTCAAGATGATAAAATGGTAATGCAAAAGAAGGCACAAACACATTGGAATCCACAAGTATTGCCCAATTCTCCTTAAACCTAGCCACCAATTCCGGGGAGATGAAAACTTTATTCTCGCTGATGGTTCCATTCTCCATTTCATCAAGCACTGAAATCAATAATATAGGCTTATGAGGAGCTGAACCTTTTGATCGACTGATGTGCAACTTCTGAAAAGCCCTTATGTAATGATTCAAATTTGAAACTGATTGCGGCATTCCTTTGAAATTCCTTAAAAGTCATGGCATACAAGAAAATTCCTACACGATATTTACAATCCATACTTATCTACCAAATATATTAACGCCGCCATTGCCGCTGCACTCATTTCCAATTCGCGGCGATTGACCTTATCAAAAGTATCGCTGCCGGCATGGTGATAATCGAAGTACCGTTGCGGATCGGGCCTTAGCCCGGAAAGCAATTTGCAATATCCTTCGAGGTGGCCGATGTCTGCACCGCTTCCTCCGTGTTCAAGGCTATGTACACCATAAGGCAGGAATAACGGAAGCCAGGATTTCACTTTTTCTATGGCGCCGCTGTCGCCTTCAAATGAGAAGCCGCGGGGATCAAAACCTCCAGCATCTGATTCAAGGGCAAACAGGTGCTTTTCACTTTTGGCTTTTGCATCGTCGGCATACTTTTTACCGCCGCGCCCGCCGTTTTCTTCATTCATAAACATCACCGCGCGAATAGTATGCTTCGGGCGGATGCCCAGCGTTTTAAACAGCCAAAGAACTTCTATGGATTGCATGACGCCCGAACCATCGTCATGTGCACCGGTGCCTGTTTCCCAGGCATCCAGGTGTCCACCTACGGTAATAAATTCTTTTGGAGCTTCCGAACCGAATATTTCACCGATCACATTGAAGGAGGGAACATCAGGCAGCATTTCACAATTCTGACGAAAAAAAACACGGATGGATGAATCCTGTTTCAGTTGCGCGCTCAGTTCTTCCGCATCGAGCGTGCTGACAGCGCAGGCCGGAATTTTCGGAATGCTGTCGATGTATTGCATGGAACCGGTGTGGGGATAATCATCCAAAACGGTGGCAACCGACCTGACCATAACCCCCACGGCACCATATTGAGCAGCTCTCACGGCGCCTGCCCAACGGTATTCCACGGCTTCTCCATATGCTTCAAATGTCCAGATCTTAGACTGATCCATCGGGTGATTGAAAAAAACAATCTTCCCTTCAATCTGCCTGCGGCCCAGCGAATCCAGTTCTTTAAAACTTCTTACTTCAATTACCCGTGCCTGCAGTCCGGTCATTTCTGTGCCAATTGAATTGCCGAGGGCGCAGATGTTGAGCGGCTTTTTTTCTGATTTGCTATTGATGTAGAATGCCATTTCCTGATCGCCCCGTACCCAGTGCGGCACCATCATTGGTTGCAGCCATACCGAATCAAAGCCATATGCTTCCATCACTTTTTTTGTATAGGCCACTGCACCGGCGGCACCGGGCGAACCGGCAAGACGCTTACCATAATCCCGGCAGAGCACTTCCAGGTTTTTATAGGCTTCCCCTTTCGTAAGAGCTTGTTCAAAGATGCTCCTGATAATAATGGAATCAGCATTCTGCGCTTTAGCAAAAAAAGCAAACAACATAAGGATGATAAAAACAACGGCGTTTTTTTTCCTCAAAGATTTTTTTGAGAAATAAATTGAATTGGGTAACCAATCAGCTACTGATTTTGCAACGAGGCTGGACATTGAAAAGAGTTTTGGAAAATCCAAAAATAAACAAAGCCGTTGTCTTGAATGCTGCTGCCTGCAAATTATTGTTCTGAGAGGCATGCGTGATACCTTTGTTTTGATCCCTATTGTCTTGCCGCTGAATGTCAGTTTTTACAATGCTGCAACAGATTCAAGCAGTAAAATTTTGTTTGCATCGGGATCAAATCCAATTAAGGAAAACTGATGATTTTCCATACTCAGCGGGAGGTTTTTGCGCATGGTGCCTAAGCCAATTATTCCAAAATCAATAGCTTCTGTTGCTAATCACTGAATATTTTATTTATGTAAAAATTCCTCCGCAGCTACCTACGTGGGATAAATTGAGAGCACACTAAAAGTATGTATCCTTGAAAATCCGAGGTATGGATTCGAATTTTCAAGGACGCATTTCTTCTGAAACTTCCTCTTTCTGGAGTACCCTGTTAATTCAAGCAAGCAAATCCGGTTAATGCAACTTTATGACCGATCGTGTCAGGGCTGACTTTTCATTGATAAGTTCAACCAAATAGATGCCGTCTGAAAGCTCCGAGCCGAACATCATGTCATTGGCAAAAGGCATCACAGCAATTATTTTTCCTGAAAGATCTTTGACTCGCAATTCCTTAAATTCCTGATTAGTCCGGATAATGAAAGCATCCGCAGCAGGATTGGGAAAAACATCAACGGTAATGGCGGTAGCTTCATTTTCACGGCAGGTCATATTCACCTGAATCTTCTTGTATTCACTGCTGCCGCAATCACTATTACTTTTGACTTTTATGTTTCCTCCGCTACTGCCATAATTTACTGTAATCGCGTTGGTTCCCTGGCCTGAAGTAATAACGGCTCCAACGGGCACTTTCCAGGTATAATCATTTGCCCCTGGCACAGGACTAACAGAATAAATTACATCAGTCTGGTTTGCACAAACGGCAGTTGCTCCTGTGATTGCTCCGGGTTTGCCCGGAATGCCATAAACAGTGATGGATCTGGGTTTGCTGGCTCCAAGGCAATTTGAAGCATAAACCGAGATAGTTCCACTTGTAAAGCCTGCCGGAAAACTTACGCTTACAGCATTCGTTCCCTGCCCGGTAATGTATGCGCCTTCCGGAATGTACCAGTAGTAATGCGTAGCCTTATTTACAGGTGGACAACTATAATCATGATTGATTCCGGTGCAAACATTGGTGAAAGGCCCATCAATGCCGGCAGGCTTAGCCGGAGCTTTATTATAGCCACAGGAAATATCGTATTTAACAATGGTAGTGCTTATATTAGCTGATCCTGCCATGGCATATAGATTATTTCCATCATCACAATAAACATCAAGAAAACCATATGAATAGTTATTGGATGTGTTGTCTGGTTCATCCCATAGTAAAACACCGGATGGATCATATTTTTGAATATGAAGAACGGGTCCAAAATTTTGTCCGGCATAGATAGTATATACATTACCGGCAGCATCTATTGTGAAGGCGCTTCCTGAACAAGCCCATTGCTCTGTACCATCTTTGTCATACTTGAGGATGGCTCCCTGATAGGAAGTTCCACCTGCATAGGAATATCCATAAAATGATCCGATAGAACCACCATTTTGCCACCAATAAATACTACCATCTTGTCCGATCCGAACCCTGTTGTCTCCACCTCCCTGGTTTCCTGGTCTTGATTTCGTCCAGCTTAACTCACCATCTGATGTGACCTTACTCATTTTATCCAAACAGGGAACAGTTAAGGAGTTAAATTCATAAACAATGTAAACGCTATTGTCGCTGCTATTGTATTGCATATCTGTTGGAGAAAACGACCCTACTTCTGTTGATTCTACTATTTTCACCCAGATCAAATTTCCATTTTCATCCACTTTTAATATTCTAATAGTGTAAAAAGAAGGATCAGGTAACGGATTGCTTTCAATGTGCGATGCTGCTACATAAAAATTTCCTGCGTTATCAGATGTAACATTTAAGAGGTTGTTATAGGCTGTTCCCTCAACACCCGGGTAAAAATCATTCTGCCAAACTTGTGTGCCATCTGCCGCATATTTTATCAGCCTTATTGGTTCAGCACCTCCAACGCTAACTATGCCTGAGACAACCAGGTTGCCGGATGGGTCTTTTGTCATTCTCGGAGCTGAATAGTTTGTATTGTAGCTATCAAACTTCAGGCCCCCGGCAGGTTTGTAATTCACCAAATAAGCATAAGGCGGATCTGTTTGTGTAGATCCCACGACGTAAGCGGTTCCATTCACTATCATCTCTGAAGGAAAATAATGTTCGTTACCTGATGTTGCATTTTTGCTCCACAGGATATTTCCATTGACATCTAATTTGGTAGTCTGATACTGCTGGAATCCGGAAATGTACCGCGTGAAGGTGTAGATCTTCCCGGTTTCATCGAACTGTAGTTTATCGCCTTTGATATAGGTAAAATCATTTAGTGGTAAATTAACCTGCCATTGTTTATTCAGTTGTGCATTTCCAAAGAACGGGAACATGAGTAATGCAAAGGCAAGAAAACTTACCTTTTGGTAAGAGAAGATTGTCATCATAGTATAGCGATTTATGCCAAAAATAAAAAATTATATATACATATGCAATAAATACACACTATATGAATACTGCTCTGCTGCATTCTATAGCATATATTATATCCTTGGTACCTGCTGCTGAGAAAAGAAGAAACCCATTTATTGAATCTGCTGCGCCAATTCCCTGTAGCAGGCATACTCGGCCCAAGGCAGGTAGGAAAAACTACCCTTGCCATGGAAATTATTCCGAGAATGAAAAAGAAGACCCTCTACCTTGATCTTGAATCACTGGAAGATCGCAGCACCCTTCGCGCACCGGAATTATTTCTACGACAACACACCGATAAGTGTATCATTCTTGACGAGATTCAGTTTATGCCGGAATTATTTCCGCTCCTGCGTTCCCTGGTTGACCGCGACCGTAAACCGGCACGTTTCCTGGTGCTGGGTTCTGCCAACCCATCTATTAGTAAAGGGGCTTCCGAATCGCTGGCAGGCCGTATTGCCTATCTCGAATTGAATCCATTCAGCATCAATGACCTGAAACTGAAAAAAACCTTTGTGATCATGCCCACCGGAATGGAGTATCCATTGCGGAAAGACCTCATTGTTTGCGGCCTGCGGCACTGGATGAAAAAATACCTGCCGTTGATCAACCGGGCATAAGGCGGAAACATCATCTTTGAAAATTCGAGGTACTACCTCGAATTTTCAAAG
>CAZGBP010000054.1:0-23939 GCA_964524035.1 uncultured Bifidobacteriaceae bacterium | reverse complement strand
TAAATATAATTTTTATCTTTTATATAGTATTTACTTGCCGTATTTTTTCCAGGGAATGGGAATTACCCTGCGCCATTTTTTCAAGCGCAAAGCCACTGTACATTACCCGGAGCAAAAGCGCCCGGTGCCGGCAGTCTTCCGTGGATTACATGTATTAAGAAAGGATGAGAATGGTGCCGAACGTTGCACCGCTTGCGGATTGTGTGCGGTAGCTTGTCCTGCCGAAGCAATTACCATGGAAGGAGGAGAGCGAAAGCCCGGCGAGGAACATCTCTACCGAGAAGAAAAGTATGCAGTGAAGTATGAGATCAACATGCTGCGCTGTATTTTCTGCGGATTTTGCGAAGATGCCTGTCCCAAGGAAGCCATCTTCCTGGAAACGACTTTTGCGCCGGCAAGTTATGACCGGAATGATTTCATTTATGGAAAAGACAGGTTGGTGGAGGGATTTAAGCGGCACGAACTGGTTTCCCCGGTGACCACCTTGAAAGAAGCACAAGAAGCCAATAAATAAAACCATCCAAGAATAACATGCTTACTTCCGCTTTCTATTTTATTGCTTTTGTCACGGTCTTTTTTGCTATTATGGTCGTGGTTTCAAAAAATCCGATCCATAGTGTATTGTACCTGGTGCTCACGTTCTTTTGCATTTCAGCCAATTACATTTTTATGCTCGACGCAACCTTTGTTGGTATGGTGAATGTGATCGTGTATGCCGGGGCCATAATGGTTTTATTTCTCTATGTACTGATGATGATGAACCTGAATGCGATCGCGGAACAAAAGCGGTCGGTGCTTTTTAAGATCAGTGCGGCGATAACCGGTGGTATGTTACTGCTGGTATTGACAGCTGCACTGAAAGATGCAAACTTACAGATAGAAGGTGGTGCAATGGAAACCGGGCAGCGTATCGGTTCCATAAAAATGCTGGGATTTGTACTGTATTCAAAATACCAGCTTCCCTTCGAAGTGGCATCCATACTTTTTCTTGTAGCCATGATCGGTGCTGTTGTTTTGGGTAAAAAGGATAGCACTTCCAAAAGCATTGGTTTAGAACCTATAAAGTGAACAGTCAACCGTTGATGCATGATTCCTCAGATTTTTCAGACAGTCCCCATTGAGCACTTTGTTTACCTGAGTGCGGTTCTTTTTGTGATTGGCGTTTTGGGCGTATTGACGCGCAGTAACGCCATTGTTATTTTTATGAGTGTAGAGTTGATGCTCAACGCGGTGAATTTGCTGTTGGTTTCCTTTTCCGCCTATCACCAGGATCCTGCAGGCCAGATATTTGTTTTCTTCATTATGGCGGTTGCGGCAGCGGAAGTAGCAGTTGGGCTGGCTATTATCACCATGATTTACAGGAATACGCATTCCGTTGATATAAATGAAATGAGCAGGTTGAAGGGTTGATTGGATAGGTTGAGGAATTCCGCGAATTGCTCGCTGCATAAAACACTAATATTTTAAAACGAATCAATTCCCCCATATGGCCATTAAAACAGTGATCATCACAGGAGCGAATGGAAATTTGGGCGGCGCGGTAGTGAAAAGATTTCTCATGAATGGTTACCGGGTTGTGGCAACCGTGCTGAATGAAAGCATGCTCGGTGCGTTTGAAAAGCATGAGCGCCTGGAAGTTTGCCCGGTCGATCTTGCAATTGAAAAGGATACTGCTGCTTTTTTCTCCTATACGATTGCTAAATATGAAACCATTGACGCCGGCCTGATGCTGGCCGGTGGTTTTGCTGCAGGTGATATTGCTAAGACCTCTTATGCTGATCTGCAGAAAATGCTCACACTTAATTTTGAAACAGCCTACCATGTTGCACGCCTTTTATTTGAGCACATGAAACAGCATGACTACGGCCGCTTGATTTTTGTAGGAGCACGCCCTGCATTGGAAGCAAGTGCAGGTAAAAATATGGTGGCCTATGCGCTTTCGAAATCATTGGTGATTAAACTGGCAGAATTATTAAATGCCGATGCCAGGGGGAAAAATGTGACGGCCACCGTGGTGATACCTAGCACGATTGATACTCCGCCAAACAGGAAAAGTATGCCCGATGCAAATTTTAATGATTGGGTTAAAGCGGAACAGATTGCTGATTTGATGGAAATGATTTGTTCTGAAACGGGAGGTCCGCTGCGTGAAACAGTTCTAAAGATTTATGGGAATGCCTGAACATCATTAATGTCAAAAATCCGGCACTTCGGCTTCGCTCAGTGACCGGATTTTTTGTTTTCTGAGCGAAGTCGAAGGCTTGCCCTGAGCGAAGTCGAAGGGAAAGAGCCTGGTTTGAATTACTGCACTACTGTCACCGGCCCTGCTGTAACGCTATTACTCCAGTTACCTGCCCGGTCTTTTAATTTTATGGTAAACTGGGCCGTTTCACTCAAGGCAGACGGATCCTTTAATATAATGTGATCAAGAATCACTTTCAGTTCCCCGGAGATCACGATAGATGCGCCTTGAGGTGCTAATGGAATAAGGTGAAATTTTTCAGTTAAAGGAAACCGTTCGTCAGTAATCCAAAGCGACAATGTATCCGGTTCATAATCACCTAAATCGCCATTGCCGTCAATATAGCTGATTACAAACAACAATGAATCGGTTAAATGGTGTACCGTGTCAGGGGATATTGATTTTAAAGCTATTTCAGGAATAAAACTGATGGGTGGATTGGAAGTCACCTCATCTTTATTGCAGGAAATCAGGAACAACAGCAGTAAACTTAGCCGTGGCATGAAAAGAAGCAGTCGCCTGTGTTTTAATCCTTTCATTGTACAATAAATGAGCAATAGGTTTGTATATAAATCTGTGATCCGCTTTCAGGTATCTCCGTAGCTGTTGAATGGTCCTCATCCTGAACATAGGCACGGAAGTAAACGATGTCATTCACATTGAACACGGAGGTGTTGATGGTGCAGTACAAATAGAATGGCAACTGGTTATCGAACAAGGATTCGAAATGCGGAAGTATTTGTGATTCCAGATTGACCTCCATGGCATTGTCCCAGTTAAAAGGATCAGTAGAGAACTTTACTTTGTTAAAAGTGAATTGAAAAGGCGGAGTGATGTCATCATAAATTCCAATCCAGATCTTCACGTTTGTATTCTGTGTTACCATGAATGGATTGGTAATTATTCCGCCCCGCAGGGTATCCACCCTGAAATTATCCTGATCAGGAAGGTAGGCTACGATGCCGTAAAAGGCAGGCTGATAAGCCGGAATAGCGGGAGAATTTCCAAAAAGATCCGGAGCCCCTTCCAATATCCACTCACTGATTTTTTCACGTTGTGCCGGATAGAGCGTATCATACAACGGCATTCTGCCAAGTGTAGCATCGTTGGTGGTAAGACGGTACCAGAGCCAGGAGGAAGCAGTATCGCCCGGAATTACACGATAGGTAAAAATCGAATCGTCAGTATTTTTTAACACCGGGGCATACACCAGCGTATTATATGCACTTTGAACCGTGCGGTAGTCCGGTTCAAAGGAACCATCATGGCAGCCGTTTACTGCGCATTTCGAGGCCAGTATGTATTGATGAATTCCGGGAAAAGACGCAGAATCAGGCGGGGAGACGGGCACCACACTTTGATTGTAAGTGATTGTGTCGAACGGATTAAATGGAAGTTCAGGCAATTGGGTGGTGATTTCTTTTTTGCAGGAAAAAAAGACCAGAATAACCAGCATAGAGGATAGCTGTTTCATCCAGCTTGCATGATGAATGTTGCCTGCTCTTCTTTTATATGGAATCCTGAGTTTGCTATTGCTTTTCAAATGAAATGCTCTTTTAAACTAAAAAGTAACAAAGACCTTTCTGCCATCACACGAAGGCTTCTTCCAAAATTCTGCCCGGTAACATGCCTCCGGGAATGTATTCATGAAATCCAAGAATGTGCGCGATCGTAGGAACGAGGTCCACCGTTTCGCCTACCGGATTGAAAGCGTCACCAACGATTTGATCCTGCTTCACCTTATCTGCCGGACCTGCGATTAATGCAAAAAGCCTTCTTGAGTTTTCATCACTGGTATGGTCAAAGGCCCGCAGTCCATTGGCATCGTAAACACTGTTTGGCATTTCATTGCGTCCATGATCCGGCATACAAATGAGAATGGTATCATTGGCCAGCACAGGATGTTGCTGTATTTTATTCCATAGCCAGCCCACACCATAATCAGCTTTGTGCATGTAACCCAGGTAATTGGTAAAGTTAAAATGGCATGTATCCAGGTCAAAGCTGTTGATGACGAGCAGTTCCGGCGAAAATGCCTGAAGCACCTGCCAGGCATAGGCCATATTTACCAAATCACCGGTAAGTTCTGCTGTGCTGATGCCGGGTGGTAATGGCCATTCAATCTGACCCATTGAAGTTTTATTCAACGTTTCAGCAATGAAACTTTTTAATTTTTCACGGTCTTCAGCAGTATTGATAATGCCGGGATAATCCGCTGCTGTCTTGTCGAAATTTTTATCAAGAAAATTCTTCATGGTTGAAATCCTGGTTACATCATCGGGCTGAAAACTAATGGCTTCCGACAGGTATTCAAGACCGTAACTTCCGAAGGTAGTGGCAGGTCGCAAATAATTCGCGCCATAGGCGGGGCCATACATTCCATTCCTGCTGTAATTCAAAGCCGGATAAGGGCCAAGTCCTTCGCTCATCCACCAACAGTTGATGGCGCTTCTTGCAGGATCGGTATGTTTGCGGTAGTATTCAAACACAGTAGGGGAATCCGGATTTATATTCAGGTCAAGTGAAACATCGGTGTAGTTGCCGGTGATAGCCGCCGTATGGCCATTAAAATGACCTGTCGGACCGGTTGCATAACGCAACTCTTTGAAAAGCGTGCCCTGCTTTGCCAATGGGCTGGAGAGAATGGGTTGCCAGGGGGTATAGACGAGATTGTTCGTGGGAGCATTTCCTGCCAGCATATTCTGCAGTAAATTTCCGGTTGTAGCATATCCCTGTGCTGCCAGATATGTTTGATCAATGGATTCCTGATGACGCACGCCACCGGCAAAAAGTACAACCACTACATGATTTACCAGACGGTCGCCCGTGCCTGCAAATAACCTGCCCGAGGGCAGCAAATAGGGCACGGCAAACATGCCTGCTGTAGCTAATCCCGCTTTCCTGATAAATGTTCTTCTCTTCATAAATGCTTTTCAATGGGTTAATAGAAGAGGTATTCATTAGACTGTGCAAAGGCGGCATAGACCATTTCGGCAGTGATACCGGGATCTTTGCTGATCATATCTTTAAAAAAGTATTTTTCGTATTCCGATGGATAACGCAGAAAAAATTTCAGGTAGGTTTCATTTACAAACGCATCCGGATTGCTGCGCATTTCATCATTGGTTGGAATGATGATGCCCGGATTGCCCAGGAAATTTTCGAGTAATACCTGATTCATTAGTTCTTTATCTCCAAAAGAAAGGGATAATTCAGACAGCTGGCTTAGCTCATCGCCGGGTATGGTTTTATTTGTGAGATTGGAATAGAGTATAGAGATAAATTGTTGCGCGCTTTTTTGTTTGGTTTTCTCTGCATTGCTGGCATAGACCTCAACAGGGTTCACTTCATAAATTACGTTGTCATACACCGTTTGCTGAGTGAGGTCCTTTTTGCATCCCAAAAAAATAATGGAACCAAGAAGCAGTAATCGGAAATGTGCAATAATCTTCATGTCAGGTTTGTTTTCTCAGAAGCCTGCGTATTCAACAGTTTTCATTAATTGTTTCTGGAAAGCGGGATAGTCATTACTGAGTTTCAGGCCCGCTGTACCATCCGTCAACTCCTGCGAGGTGGCATCTCTCAGCAGTAGTTGGTTGTATGCCTTATTTACGAGCCCTTCATAAAATTCATGATTGGTTGTAACTATCAATATGAAATCACCTTTGCTGTCGCCATTTTCCATAAACAATATTGCAGGATTGTTATCAACCATGGTTACCGCATTTGTTAATTCGGAGGCTGTTGGGATTCGGCGAAACAGATCGCTGAATGAACCCTTCACAAAGTTTTCAGATCCCATATTCACCTGGTCATAAAAATAGTTATCAAGGAAGGCAGCGAAATATTGACTGATGGTAGTTGATCCTGACATCAATTGTTGTGTTATTTGCTGCAGGCGGTATAACCTGTTTAACTCGTATTGATAGTAGATAAAATTCCCGTAGTTGCCATCGAGGGAATCCACGTAATAGATGAGTTTGATTACCTGAATCTGATACGCGATTGCCGCGCTGTCTGCGGCATTAATAAAATCGGCGCTGGTGGTAGTGAAAAGCACCTGGTAATATTCATAGCGTTCCATTAATTGCTGAATCAGCGAATCTTTTGCTGTATCGCTCAGATGATTGCTTACGAGGTAGTCGGTTCCTGATGAAAGTTCTGACTGGCTGGGAGCCCTTCCGAGCAAATCGATGTATAATTTGTTTATATAGTTGGTTACCTGTACCGTAGAAACCCCGGAATAAGGAGGAGGTTCGTTATTGACTATGGTAGTATCGATATGAATGTCCTCTGTAAGATTTTTGCCGCATCCGAACCAAACGGAACAGGAAAGCAAACCTGCAAAAAGTATCAAAGGATAAAATCGCATGGGACAATTTACAATAATTCTGAGAAGAGGTATTGATGAGGTTAACAGGTTAAATGCATTTGCTGACAAAAGGTTACACTCTATAATGTATTTTTTAATAACCTCATCAATGGACACCATTTAGACCATGGGTATAAACCTTTCATCTAACCATTCCACCCGTTCGTCCTGCCATCACATTCCGGATTATTCCAGGTTCAAAAATCCAAGTGGTTCCAGCCTTCGTATTTAAGTTTTCTTCACCCAACAAAAAAAATAAGTATGAAAAGAAAACTCAACGCCTTAGGCAAGGCTGCTGCGTTGCTATTCATTGCAGGGGGACTCCTCTATGCTGGTAGCAACCGCGACCAATTGGTAGCTTCCAGCCACCGGGAAGCACCGCTGATTTCTGATGATCCGCTTGCGGATAACACAGATCTCTATTGTTTCCGGTCCCCGGAGGATCCGAACAGGATCATTATTATGGCCAATTACATTCCATTGGAACTTCCCATGGGTGGCCCGAACTACAGCACTTTTGGTGAGGATATCAACTATGAGATCCATATCAAGAATGATGCGTCTACTGCAGGTGATGACATCACCTACCGCTTTAAATTTGAAGCGGTTAATGAAGATCCTACCACGTTCTTCAATATTCGTCTTGGATTGCAAAATATTAAGACCACCTATAAGTGTCTTAAGAGTGTGGCAGGTAGTCCGTTCGTAAAAATTGCTGAAGGACCGGTTCCGCCAAATAACATCGGTCCTCGTTCTATTGAAGACCCTGTGGTAGGATTAGGCACTACCTATGATCAGCTTATCAGTGATGCGGTAACTACAGCTGATGACGGTTCCCTTTTGTATTGCGGACCCGCTGATGATCCCTTCTTCGTAGATCTGGGTGGCATTTTTGACCTGGGTCAGACCCGTCAGGGGGGCACCGGAATTAACGCGCCTCGCGATGGCATCGCAGGCCGCAATGTTCACGTAATAGCCATGAGTATTCCGATTTCAAAACTTCAAAAAGATGGCAAAAGCGTGCAACAGGCAACGAGTATTCTTGATGGCGATTTTGTAATCGGTGTATGGGCTTCTGCCAGCCGCAAAAAAGTGAAGACTTTGGATGGGATGGGTGGACAATCCAGCACTGGTAAGTATGTGCAGATTTCCCGTTTAGGCATGCCACTGACGAATGAAGCAATTATCCCGATAGGTAAAAAAGATCTCTGGAACTGGACTACACCTTATAACGATGCTCAGTTTGAACAATATTTTACCAACCCCGAGCTTGGTCTCTATATGGATGACGCATTGTTTGGCACTGCTGTGCCCGGCCTGTCTTTATTGCGCATTCAGAAAGCTTCTCAAACTGTTTTAGGTAATGTAAATTTTGGAAATGGTAACGACGGATTATTCGTAATTGCCGGCAATGCAGCCACTACAGGCACCGCCCTTGATCCTTCCATTTTTGGCGGCTATTTGCTTCGCGACAATGAACCGCGTTCTGTTGATATTCTGCCCATCTTTTATACCGGTGTGCCAAATCTTGCCCCATATCAGTTGGCAGTAGGAAAACCGGATGGCAATCCGCTGGCGCCCGGGAAGCCTTTTGTAAATAATTTTCTTCCCACATTCGGCGATATGCTTCGCTTAAACATGGCCGTGCCGGTTACTCCGCGCGATGATCCTAAATTCAGTTCGCTTGGATTGGTGCAGGCAGCGGTGCTCGGATTAACAGATCCGGCATATAATGGCAGTACCGACCTTCAGTTCATACCCAACATGGATGGTTTTCCAAATGGCAGGCGCCTGGAAGATGATGTCACTCGCATTGAACTACAAGCGGTGGCCGGTGTTGCCCTTGCTGCAATCGGTTTATGGTATGATGATCATACGATTGGAATCGGACAAAGTCCGGTTACCCAGGATTTGCTGGATGTGTTGACGTATTCAACCGGAGTGGAATCGAATGATGCACCTTTCAAGAATTCATTCCCGTTTGCAGCCAGCCCGTGGAGCGGATACGATTACCACTACAACTATACTTACTAATCACTTTTGTCAAACAGAGTTAAATTGAACGACATGAAATCAATAACAGATATTTCAACAAAAGTGGTGTTTGCAGCTGTTGTGATCGGAGCTTTGATGTTTTTTACTTCCAGGTTTACCAACATCGAAGCATCCAGCCACCGCGAAGCACCCATGATTGCAAACGATCCGTTAGCAGATAATACGGATTTGTACGCATTCAGAAGCCCGGATGATCCTGACTATATTACCATCATTGCAGGTTATGTTCCGTTGCAATTGCCGCAAGGCGGGCCAAATTACTATTCATTCGGTACGGATGTTTTTTATGAAATTCATATCAAAAATGATGCTTCCACCGTAGGTGACGATATTAAGTATCAATTCAGATTCAGAAGAGAAAATGAGGATCCCACCACTTTTTTTAATATCAGGCTGGGCGCCCAGAATCTGAAAACGACCTACTCCTGCTGGAAAACTGAGAATGGAGTATCAAAAGCGATTGTTTCAAATGGAGTAGTGCCACCGCCAAACATTGGGCCACGGTCTATCGAAGATCCGGTACTGGGACTTGGTAAAACTTATGAGCAACTCTATTCGGAAGCAGTTACTCCGGCTACAGGTTCAGGTGGAGAAATCGTGTATTGCGGGCCGGCCGATGATCCTTTCTTTGTGGATCTTGGTGGTGTTTTTGATCTTGGCCAAACACGCGCGGGAGGTTCCGGAGTGGATGCTCCGGTTGATGCGGTAGCCTGTCATAATGTGCATGTGATTGCAATGAAGATACCTATTGCTACACTTCAGAAGGATGGCAAGACCGTTAGCCAGGCAGCCAATATTCTCGACAGCGACTTTGTGATTGGTGTGTGGGCTTCGGCCAGCCGTAAAAAAGTAACTACGTTGAAATCAAACGGATCAACGGTTACCATTTCAGGCCAGTCACCAATGGTGCAGGTATCGCGGATTGGTATGCCTTTAACCAATGAGGCCGTTATACCAATAGGAGATAAAGATTATTGGAATTCGACCACTCCGTATAATGATGCAGCGTTTGAAGCGTATTTTACCAACCCGGAACTGGGCTTGTATATGGATGATGACCTCTTCGGTGGCGCAGTACCCGGCCTTGCTCCATTGCGTATTCAAAAAGCATCGCAAACCGTGCTGGGCAATGTGGACTTCACCAATGGTGCTGATGGATTGTATGTACTTTTTGGTCACCCGGCAACAATTGGCACCGCGCTTGACCCTGCCATTTTCGGTACCTATTTACTTCGTGAAGATCAGCCGCGGTCCGTTGATTTGCTGCCTATCTTTTACACAGGTGTTCCTAATCTTGCTCCTTACCAATTGGCGGTTGGTAAACCTGATGGCAACCCGCTTGCTCCCGGTAAACCTTTTGTAAATAACTTCCTGCCAACTTTTGGCGATATGCTTCGCCTGAACATGGCGGTACCGGTTACTCCGCGTAACGATCCAAAGTTTAGTTCATTAGGACTTATTCAGGCAGCAGTACTTGGTCTGACCGATCCTGCATACAATACCACCACCAGCCTTCAGTTTATTCCAAATATGGATGGCTTTCCAAATGGAAGGAGACTGGAAGATGATGTAACGCGTATTGAACTGCAGGCTGTTGCCGGAGTAGCCCTTGCCGCAATAGGACTATGGTATGATGATTACAATATTGGAACAGGTCAAAGTCCGGTTACCACTGACTTGCTGGATGTGCTTACTTATACAACCGGTGTAGAAACCAATGATACCTCTCTACGTGCTTCATTTCCGTATGTGCAGGTTCCCTGGAGCGGTTATGGCAAATGCAGCGGGCCTGCAGGCGTCTATATGTCAGGGATGCGGGCGGGCGGTTTGGATATTGGTGCTCCCGAAATAGTCAGTGTCCAGAACTATCCCAATCCATTTACCGATATAACCAACTTTAAATATCACCTGAATGGTGACTCAAGGGTTACCATACGGGTAGTAGATCTCAACGGTAAATTTATTGCTACTGTTGAAGACCAGTCGAAAAAGGCAGGCACCCACATTACAGGTTGGAAAGCACCGGAAGGACTTCCTGCAGGTGTTTACATTGCCACTATCGCTTACAATGGCGTAGTAACTTCGACGATGAAAATGAATTTTGTAAAATAGCGGGCAAGCATAAATTTTAGTGTATCAGCCACTATAAAAAGCCGGATGTGCCATGCATGTCCGGCTTTTTACTTTAAAAGCAAACGTATAAAAGGGGAACCCTTACTAGGTCACCCGGAATTAGGAGTGGATTTATTCCAATCTTATGATTGTAAAAATACCGGAATGGAGATTTCACTGCAGTAAAATGCTCGTTTCTAATGAAGGGCAATCAATTTTGAGAGAAGACCTTCATCTGCTGTCACGGTTACTAAATAATTTCCCGAGGATAGTTTGGCAAGATCCAGTCGCGTAAGTCCTGTTGTAACAGAATGCTGAAGAATTTTTTGTCCCAGGCTATTTATAATCGTAATTACCGGGTTTGAGTATGATTGCTTTAGGCTAATGGTAAGTTGCCGGTCAAATTCAAAAACAGATGCTGCCAGTGTTGGAGGGATGCTGCCGATGCCAACACTTTGCTCTCCTGCAGCAAGTCCTTCATCCGGCGTAGCCTGATATGCATAATCCTTAACGGTAATTGTGCTGCCATCAACCGACACATCCATCCTGAGCCAACCATAGTGCGTGTTGGAACCTGCGGCAAATCGCATTCCCATGTATCCATTATCGGTTCCACTCCAATTACCATATACATTTCCTGTAGTATAAGCAATCACGAATGTTGCATATGGAATAGGAGCAATCCAGCTATTAGTCTGACCGATTGGGTCACCCTGAGACAACACTCTGGGATAATAATATCCAAGCGGACCGGTTGTAGCATCAACAGCATTAATTGATTGGGAAGAATTTACATATACTTCTGCTTTGGTGAAGGCACCCGCATTTACAAAAGTATGCAGGTTGAAATCTACCATGCCATCATTGTTAAGATCAAGCGCGAAGGTGTCTTCAGCTACTATCAATATATCAGGATCAAAATCATGGTAAATTACCTGTCCATCAACCATTGCTGGAGTCAACATGGCCCCAGCCAAAGAAGCATAGGATTGTAATTTTTTTTGAAGCGCTCTGTTTTTCATTGGTTTGCCATTTGTAATGGCCAAGATATTATTTTGTTTTCAAAGAATTACCCTAACTACCGGGCCAAAATTATAGTATTACGATAGAGCATATTGCCGAAACAAGGCACGCATAATCCCTGACCTGCCGCAATGATTTTTTTTGGCTTTTTGAAAACCGTGGCGTACTGAAAATCCGTAGTTCTATTGTTCTTTTTCAAAAAGCCTGATTCTCATCAAAGTTGCAATTACCTTATGAAATTCATCAAAAAACATTTTTACCTGATTTCTATGGCCATCCTGCTGCTTTTTGTGGGTTTTATAGTCGCTTTTCGGCAGGATGAGCCTGATGTTTGGCCACTTAAAAACCGGATAGGCGGTACTTCAATAGGAAATGAATGGCTGAACACGAAACAGGCTATCGAAGGCCTGGTAGAAAAAGTGAGAAAGAATCCGGATGACGTAAAATCAAAGATACAGCTTGCTCAGGCTTATATTCAGGAAGCGCGCATTACCGGGGATTATAACTATTATGATGCAGCTTCTATAAACCTGCTAAGAGGTGCCATCAGACAAGAACCTGAAAACTATGAGGCAATTGCAACACTTGCCACTGTGTATCTTTCTCAGCATCATTTTAAAGAAGGATTGGAATTAGGGAAAAGGGCGCAGGCGCTCAATCCTCATGCTGCATTTGTATATGGAGTCCTGACTGATGCTTATGTGGAACTTGGCATGTATGACAGTGCCGTTTATATGGCAGACAGCATGTGCGCCATCAGGCCTGATTTAAGGTCATATTCACGCGTTTCTTATCTGCGCGAAATTTATGGAGACCTGCCGGGTGCCATTGAGGTAATGAAAATGGCACTCGATGCCGGATTGCCCGGACTGGAACAAACAGAGTGGGTTCGGTTATACCTGGGCAGGCTCTACGAAATAACAGGTCGGATAGACACCGCCGAAATGTATTACAAAGCCGCAAACACGCTCCGGCCTAACTACGCTTATGCCCTTGCGGCTTTAGGAAGGATTGAATCGGCAAAGAAAAATTATGCTGCGGCCATTATATGGTATGAACAGGCAGCCTCACTGGTAAAAGACTATGCATTCGGTGATGAACTGATTGATTTGTATCGTTTGAATAATGAACCTGGTAAAGCAGATTCAATTGGCAAGGAAGTGATCAAACTGTTAAGTGAACATGCAAATACAAACGATGAAGACGAAGAGGCCGGTCATTATGCGGATAAAGAACTTGCCTATGTATATCTGAAAACCGGCGACCGGGAGGCCGCACTAAAACATGCTTTGGCAGAATTTAAACGACGACCGGCGAATATTGAAGTAAATGAGCTGATGGCTTGGGTTCACTATCAGCGAAAGGAGTATCCTCAGTGCATTCCGTACCTGGAACAGGCGATGCGTTTAGGTTCAAAGAATCCGGTACTCTTGTGCAGGGCCGGATTGATTTATTGCAAGAATAATCAATCCGAAAGGGGAGTGGCGTTACTTCGTGAGGCAGTCATGATAAATCCATATCTTCCGAATGATCTGCTTCAGGAAGCGAAGACTTTACTTGTTGAACCGACTTAAACGCAAAAGACTATTACCTGATCTTTCAATAATTTATTACTGTTTTAGATGCATACCTTCTTTTCTGTGTTTATCTTTCATTAATAAATCATTTACCGGTACATAAGAATGTCACTGTTTAGAACCAGATTCTTCCTCACTTTTTTTTTCCTCATTACCGGACCGCTGGCTTGCTTTGCACATGCGCTGGATTATGATTTCAGTAATATGTCGCGCTCGGAAATTGGATTGGCATACCTGCTGCTTGGATTTGAACATATTATACCAAAGGGTACCGACCATATTCTTTTCGTGCTGTGTATTTATCTATTGAGTCCGAAACTAAGTACGGTAATCTGGCAGGCAACAGCGTTTACAATAGCACATTCCATAACGTTAGGTTTGGTATTGTATGGCGTCATTACCCCGCCGGAAAATGTTATTGAACCGGTAATCGCATTGTCTATTGTATTAGTTGCCTTAGAAAATGTGATGTCTACGCAACTGCATCCCTGGCGGGTGGTAATCATATTCATTTTTGGCCTGGTGCATGGAATGGGATTTGCCAGCGTACTCATTGGCCTGGGTTTGCCAAAACAGGAATTTCTTACTGCGCTATTGACCTTTAACCTCGGCGTCGAAATAGGTCAGATGACCGTTATACTCCTTGCATTCCTGCTATTCGGGAAATGGTTTTCAAATCAGGGCTGGTATCGTCAAAGAATTGTGATTCCGCTATCTCTAATTATTGCTTTTATAGCCCTATATTGGACATTCGAAAGGGTAGCAGATACATTAGGCTGGATGTAATACGCTCATTATTAAGTAATCTAAGCCTCCTTCACCTTATAGCTGGGTTTTTGGATTGATTTTCGCTGTCCATGTCATTTTAATCTTTCGTTTTCAGGTGCTGCTGTGTATGCGCAGTACAAACTAATTGGTAAAGCATGAAAATTCTAAAGTTGACAGTATCATTATTTTTATTTTTTATTAATGCATTATCAGCGCAGTTTGTCTATGTTTCGCCGGTGCCAGGTTCAAAGTTTCACCTTGCCGACAGAACCATTATTTTGAAAACAGCTGTTCCGCTGATTTCATCAGGAATTAACGAAGATAAGTGGTACACGGTGATCGGGGAGAAGAGCGGTCTCCACCATATGAACACCAACCTGACCGGTAATAATAAAACGATACTGCTTAAACCAATGAAACCCTTTTTTGCAGGAGAATTGGTGACGGTGTCAATAAAGAAAAATGTATTAAGAACTATTCAAAACAATTTTATTGAAGAATATAGTTTTTCATTTCAGGTGCAACCTGACTATTCAGCGAATGATTTGAAATCATTTGAATTTGCCAGGCAAGATTTGATAACTGCAAGTTTTGGAGCCGTGCGCAAAAAATCGCAGGAAGTACGGAGTTCTGATGATTTTCCCAAGTTTAAGATTGATGTCAATTCAAGTCCTGCACCCGGCGATGTCTTTTATTACAGTTTTAACTTCGATGGAGAGCCTACCAATCATATTTGCATAATGTCCAGTAAGGGCGATTCTGTATTTTCCAGGAAGACCTCCGAAAAAGGCGGCACATTCGATATCAATAAGAACGGATACCTCACACTGTTTAATTTTGACTCTTCTTATTTCGAAGTTTGGGATTCAACGTATGTAATGATTGATAAGTTTGAAACACATGGTTACAATACAGATGCGCATGAGTTTATACTGCTTCCTGACGGACATTCCTTCTTAATGGCATACGATTTTCAAATGGTGGACATGACGGTATATAATCCCAATTATAAAGACAATGCTACAGTGGTAGGGGCAATAGTGCAGGAACTTGATGCAGATAAGAATCTTGTTTTTGAATGGCGTAGCTGGGATCATGTGGAAATTACAGAAGCGCAACACATCTATTTTTGGGGGTCTTATATTGATTATGTGCATGCAAATTCTATTGAGCTGGATACAGACAGCAACCTGCTCTTGTCCTGCCGGATGCTTGATCAGGTGCTAAAAATAAGCCGGACCACCGGTGAAGTAATGTGGAGAATGGGAGGTGAAAGGAATGAGTTTGCCTTCATAAATGACTCCTTGCAATTCAGCTATCAGCATGATTGCAGGCGCCTGCCAAACGGGCATCTAACGGTTTTTGATAATGGGTGCTACCATATACCGGCCGTTGCGTCTTTCAAAGAGTATGAAGTGGATGAAGTCAATAAAACAGCAAAACTTGTTTTCTCCTATGCGCATCCGTTGATCAATGGCGCTCATCTGGAGAGTTGGGCTATGGGCAATGCACAACGGCTTGATAATGGAAACACGTTTATCAATTGGGGATACATTCCTGTTGGATCGGGTGCGCCTAATATGACCGAGATAGACAGCAATGGAAACATAGTTTGGGAAATGCATTTCACGGATAGCAATTTCCTGGTTGCCTATCGGGCACACCGCTATGTGTGGGATCCTTGTGTGCCTACGGAAATTGATTCATTTACGGCCATGGTTATTTCCGAAGTTGCAGCCATTATTTCATGGACACCGGTACGGGATGCCGGATCTTACCTGATTCAGTACCAGGCCGCAGGTACACCAAAGTGGGATAGCTTATTTCTTCCGGCGACTTCTTCCTTTTTGTTGCTTAAAAATCTGATCCCGGCCACTACCTACTCCTGGCGAATACAGGCGCTTTGCCATGCAAATGGAAATGCTTTTGCCGCCACAGGAGAACTGAATTTCACTACCATGTCTGTCCCCGCCGATACCATTACTATGGGGAAAGATATTGCCTTATTCCCAAATCCTGCCCGCGATTATTTGAACTGCACTGTAAAAGGAAACAGCATAAATAATGTGCGACTGCAACTGATCGATGCATCAGGTAAACAATGGTATCTGGTTGCATTGGATGCGATGGAAAAGGATAATCCATTTGCAATACCTGTATCCGGTATGCCACGAGGCTTTTATATTTTAAAGATTACCTACGGCGACAATCAGCGAATTTTTAATGTGGTTTTGGACTAATGAGCTGCGTAAGTACCAGGTTCAGCTTATGGTGTGTTGTTATGCACGATACGTTTGTAATAATGGTTAAGTGCTAGTCTGATATTAGTGTTTAAGTCATTACCGTTTATGATATCATATGCTTTTTCATTTTTTCTTTTATCATCAGGGCCCTGTAAAATTTTAAGTCTGAACTTCATGTCCAATACCGCAATACACCAGGAAATACCACGCTAAGGCATTGGTTTATGAAATGAGATCCGGCTGGTGAGCTTTTGCTCGGAAAGCCGGACTCTTGACATGTATTTTGGATTGCTACACCGGTGCGCAGCAGTAGAGAGCTGTGTCTTCCGCTAACCAGCACTCATTGCAATGATCAACGATTACTCATGGATTGATTTAAAACGAAAACTGCATTTTAGCTGTGAAGGTTTCGCAATAATAGCCCGCTGAACCGGTACCGTAAATTTGCAGGCAGCGCTATGCGGGCAATTATTTTCTGTGAATAAGAATTTCTTATTTTGATGACAAATTAAAATGATGAAAGTTCTGTTTTGTTATTTAGTGCTTACCATCTGGGGCCTGGGACCGGCTTCTGCACAGTTTGAGTTTCTTTCTCCAAAACCGGGATCAAGATATCATAATCCGGAATGCATCATTATTATTCGGGAGGGTAGCCTGATGGATGAAACTTCACTGACCGGCCCCGGGTTATTTGAAGTGTTGGGATCAAAAAGCAAGGGCCATCTGACAGACATCAGGCTTGCCGATGATGGTAAAACCGTGCTGCTCATTCCTTTACATCCGTTTGCAGTTTCGGAAGAAGTTACCGTTACGATCAGGGAGGGAATGAGGAAATTAACAGGTGAGCCATTACAGGGGTATACGTTTAGCTTCTATACACGCCCTGAACGGTCCGCCGAATCCCGTGAGCAATTTGCAGCATTCAGAAAAAAAATTCTGGCGGAGGATTTCGGAGCACAGCAAACTATTGACTTTGATGACCCGCCGCAAGGAAATGGCCCATTTACGATTAACGTCAATATTAACCCGGCACCCGGTGAGTTGTTCTACCATAACTTCAGTTTACTTGGATATAATATTGACCAGGCTCAGATTATGACCAGCGATGGTCATTTTATTTTCAGGCATGAATCGCAGGAAAAAGGGCTCAACTTTGATATCAACCGAAACGGCTATCTGACTTCTTACAATGAAACTACTGATGCCTTCGACATGTATGATTCTTCTTTTAATACGATCCGGTCATTTAAAGCTGCCAATGGATATATAACCGATATTCATGATTTCCTCATTTTTCCTGATGGCCATGCGTTCATTATTGGACTCGATTATCAGACTATAGATATGACGGTGTATGACCCGGACTATAGTGCCAATGCTACAGTCGTTGGGGCTATTCTGCAGGAATTGGATGCATCGCAAAATGTAATATTTGAATGGAGAAGCTGGGATCATATCGAAATCACAGAAGCACTTCATGAATCTTTGTTTTTTGGTTTTATTGACTATGTACATGCCAACTCCATTGATCTGGATACCGACGGAAATTTACTGGTGTCATGCAGAAATCTGGATCAGGTTGTTAAAATTGACCGCGCTACCGGGAATTTTATCTGGCGGTTGGGAGGAATAAAGAATGAATTTACATTTCTTAATGATACACTTCGTTTCAATTATCAGCATGATGCAAGAAGAATTGCCAATGGCAATATTACCCTCTATGACAATGGTAACTATCATCCGGTAAAGGTCTCTTTCGCCAAAGAATACCGGATTAATGAAGCGGATATGACCGTCTCTAAAGTTTGGTCCTATTCGCATCCTTTTATCAATGGCAAACCCGTTCGGGGCTTTGCAATGGGTAATGTACAGCGTTTGGCTAACGGCAATACATTAATAAACTGGGGATCCATTTATGCAGGAAGTGTCTTAGGCAAAGGTTCACCTAACCTGACGGAAGTGGATAGCCTTGGAAATATAGTTTGGGAAATGACACTTGATGAAAGCAAAAAGGGGGTTATTTACAGGGCGCATCGATACAACTGGACTCCTTGTGCCAGGCCAAGTGAAAAAACGCTGAAGGAATCAAATATCACGCAGACATCTGTGAAGTTAAGCTGGGGAAATGCGACTAATGCAACAGGGTATACCGTTTACTATAAAAAAAGCAATGATAGCAGTTGGCTCACAAAATCTTCGGCGGATAACATCAAATTGCTGAATGATCTTAGCCCGGGAACAAAGTACCAGTGGTATGTGCAGTCCAATTGCGATACCAATGTTACACCGGTTTCATCGGGAAGCAAGATTAAAAAATTTGAAACGCTGCCCTTCAAAGTTGCAGTTGGTGAATCAATCCCGGCCACCTGTAAGGTTTATCCCAACCCTGCCGCTTCAGTGTTGACGGTTACCGGATTACCATTGGAAAAGGTAACCCTGGTGATGATGGATGCTGCCGGCAGCCGGATCAATATGTCCTATGAATGCAGTGCTACTCAATGCCAGCTAGACATCCGGCAACTGCAACCGGGATGTTACTTTTTGAGGATAACAGGTGATGGATTTTGCCAGGTAGAGAAGGTAATTGTCAATTAGGGATAGATGGCAGGTGATAAATCCGGCGCAGGCTGCTTGCAATAATACTTACTTAGAAGTTTTCTAACTTTCCCCGTACCTAATTTTTCAATGGCTCAAATTATTCAAACATGCGAATGCTCTTAACCTTCTTTTTAGCCGGTAGTGTGCTCATAAGCAATGCCGTTTACGCACAGTGGCAATTTATTGCACCCCGCCCCGGTTCGGCAGACCATAATCCGGAACGTAACATCATAATCAGAGATGGAGGCCTCCTGGATGTGGCTTCCGTAACTAAAAGGAATACGTTTTCCATTGAGGGAACAATTAGCGGGATCCATGATTTTGAAACGGTGCTTTGCCGTGATCAGCGAACCGTTATTCTAAATCCGATGGTACCTTTTGCAGAAGGAGAAAAGGTAACGGTAACCATAAGTAATTCATTAACACGCAAAGATGGCACCCCGGTACACCCGATGAGTTTTAGTTTTTACATACATAGAACCTATACGGAGGAAGAAAATGCCAGAATAGCCAGTGCAAGGGAGGAGGAGTGGCAGGAGGAATTTGGCAGAATCAATTCCGATGATGCTGCACAGAAAAAGGGGCCTGATTCAGGAGCTTCCCTGCCGCCCATGTTCATTACCACCAATACAAATCCTGCACCTGGAGCGATATTCTTTCATAATTATAATTTCTATGGATACGAAACGTACCATCATTGTATTATGGGCAACAACGGGGATTCAATCTATTCCAGCGGATCCAATGTCCGAGGTTGGGATTTTAAAATAAATAAAAATGGCTATTTGAGTATGTATTATAAATTCCCGGCAAAGTTTCAAATGTTTGATTCCTCTTTTATTCATATGGGAAATTTCTCCACACAAAATGGATATATAACAGATATTCATGATTTTCAGATTTTTCCGGATGGCCATTATTATGTTCAGGGATACTCCTATTCATTTATGGACCTCACCGTATATGATCCGTCGTATCATCCCAATGCATCCGTGACAGGATTGGTGATTCAAAAATTTGATAAGGATAAGAATATGCTTTTTGAATGGAGGAGTATCGATCATATTCCGGTAATCGAAGCACCTCATGCTACTTTTACCAGCTCCAAAATAGATTATGTTCATGGTAATTCTATCGAAGAAGATACCGACGGAAATATCATTATCTCCTGCCGCCATCTCGACCAGGTAAATAAAATAGATGTAAACACAGGAGAATTTATCTGGCGGCTCGGGGGCATAAAAAATGAATTTACGCTTGTCAATGACTCTATATGGTTTACCTATCAGCATGATGTAAGAAGACTGCCTAATGGGAACATTACCATGTTTGACAATGGTAATTATCATGGCAGCTTATGTTCTTATGCCCGCGAATATCAACTGGATGAAGTGAACAAAGTGGCTACTGCTGTCTGGACCTATAAGCACCCGCAGGTAAACGGACAAAATGTTTATGGATCCGCTTTAGGCAGCGTTCAGAGGCTAACCAATGGAAACACGCTTATCAACTGGGGTGCCATTCTGCCCGGCAAGGAATTCCCTAATCTCACAGAGGTAACTCCGGATAATGAAATTGTCTGGGAGATGCGTCTTAAAGATAAGTATAACGATGTTATCTATCGGGCACATAAATATGAATGGAATCCATGCCCACGGCCGTTATCAGCCAAATTAAAGACTAAAGAAATCACAACCGTCTCGGCAGTATTAAAATGGCCTGCTGCAAACAGTGCCGTCGAATACAAGTTGCAGCATCGAAAGCTTGGAGAATCTAATTGGCTGAATAAGACCATAGACGATGGATCAAATTCGAAAACATTAAACAACCTGCTTCCGGGTACGACCTACGAATGGCATGTGCAGACTATCTGCAATAACGGGCTGCAATCTGCCTATACGGAAATGGCAACATTTACAACCTTGCCCCAGAAGATATCGGTAAATGGTATGCCGGGAAAAGGTATTGTTGCTTATCCAAACCCATCTTCAAATAATTTAATCGTAGTTGTCCCGGGCAACCAGCAGCAGTCCGTTGTTGTTGAATTGCGGGATATGTTTGGTGTAGTCAGAGCGAAGGCATATTTCGAATCGTTTGAATTAAGTCAGCCGCTCTCCATGGATGTAAGCAAATTTACTCCAGGCACCTATTTGTTAATGGTCTCAGCCGGAGATGAACACTGGACGGAAAAAGTTAGTATTGAATAGGCAATAAAATAGCCGTATTGCCTTTATCGGGCCTGGCATCCGGTTCTCATTCAACCTGATCGTTCCCGGCAAATTGCTTCGGCCGGCAGGCAGCCTGCTGGAAAATGCTTCACCCTGATAACTGAATGCCTTTGATTTAGTAGAAAATCAGTTGAATCCTGGTGGCATAAACAATTCTGTTATTGTTTTGTTAAGACTGCTTTTACACCCCATTGCAGATTTGGATTTGGGAATTGTCGATGGTCAATTCTCTTGCTTTGGAGCAAATAATTAAATCTCATGTTGCTCACCATGTGTAACTTTTTATTTTTCGTAGTTGAGCGATGCACTCATGTACTATTTTCAGTATTTTGAGTATGATTCCTACGAAACGCTAATGAAGTAAATTAATAAGAATGGCTAATTATCATATCAAGGATTTTGAAGCGATTTCAGGAATCAAAGCACATACCATCAGGATTTGGGAGCAACGTTATGGACTCTTAAAGCCTGCCCGTTCGCAAACGAATATACGGCAGTACGGCGATGATGAGCTTAAGTTGTTACTGAATATTTCCATGCTCAACAGAAACGGGTATAAAATTTCACATGTTGCCAAAATGAGCCGTTCGGAGATTGAGCAGAAAGTCCGGAATATCACAACCTCAAACCTGGAGCATGCCAACCAGGTGGATGCATTAACTATAACCATGCTCGAGCTCGATGAGAATGAGTTTGACAGGGTGTTGAGTATTAATATTGCGCAACTGGGTTTTGAAGAAGCCATGGAGGTGGTTGTATTTCCGTTCCTCAGGAACCTTGGCATCTTATGGCAAACGGGTTCAATTAATCCGGCGCAGGAGCATTTTATTTCTAATCTCATACGTCAGAAACTGATTGTGGCAATTGATCGAATGGGTGTTGTCAAAAGTGAGGCCATCAGCAGGTCACTGTTGTTTCTTCCCGAAGGAGAAATGCATGAATTAGGACTGTTGTATCTCAACTTTATACTGCACAAAAACCATCACCATGTAATGTACCTCGGTCAAAATGTGCCATTCCGTGATGTAGAAAAAGTAGCTGGTATTTTTAACCCGGATCAGATTTTCAGCATTTTTACAAGTTTTCCGTCAGCTTCCGAAATGAAGCCCTATATAGATGATTTATCGAAAATAAAACCGGGTGCCAAGGTTTACTTATCTGGATATGCTTTTCAGTTGTATACAGCTAAACTGCCCAAAAACGTGGTCCTTATGAAAGAACTGGCAGACATTCGGACTTTGATCAACAGTAAGTTGGGTTTGATTTTCAATGCCAATCAGAATTAGCTTTTTTCAGGTCGCCAACCTATTCAGCGACTTCAACTGTATCAGATATTCACTCCAGGCACTAATCTTCAGCCATACATTTAGCTGGGCCTATCCATGCTTCCACACCTGTCTGAAGCGGGGATCTTTTTTATTCGATAATGCGATGCTGCTGATAAGCAGTCGTCCTGCATCTTGCAATCTGCACCATTAGCTCTATGAGGCGGTACCAATTGCGAAGGTTGTGATGAAAAAATAACAATCAGCTAAACAGCGGAGAACAGCGAGTAAAAAAATGTTTAAGAAATATTTTGCTAAGTTAAACAGAAGTACTACTTTTGTTGAGTTAATAAATAAAATCATTAAACACTAATCGTATGCAAGCCATTGAATTCAATAAGCAGGTAGCTCAGTCCTCAGAGTCATTATATGCATTTGCCTATAATCTGACCAAGGATATTGAAGATGCAAAAGACCTTATTCAGGAAACTGTATACAGGGCTTTACTAAATCGTGACAAGTTCAGGCTGGATACAAATCTTAAGGCCTGGATGTATACGATTATGAAAAATATTTTCATCAACAATTACCGTCGCGCATCAAAGCGGCAAGTAGTTACAGATGAAACTGAAAACCAGTTTTACATTAATTCGCTGGCAAGAACAACTGCCAATGAGGGAGAGATACGACTTGGAATGCAGGAAATTCAAAAAGCGCTTGCAGATATTGATGAGAGTATCCGCTTGCCATTCATGCTCTATTTTGAAGGATTTAAATATCATGAGATAGCGATTCAACTTGAAATTCCTTTGGGCACTGTTAAAAGCAGGATATTCTTCGCACGGAAGGAATTACAACAGAAAATAAAGCGCTTCTCATAGTTAAGCACAAAAGATAAGGGCACAACGCAGGGTGGTCTGGCTATCATGAAACGTATGGCCGTAAACACTGTTGCTGTTTGAGGTAGTGTAAATTCTTATTCAGAAATTAGATTGTATTTTTTTATTCTGTGAATTCTGCCTAATTTTTGCAAAATGCTGCTATGAGCGCTTGGTTACTACTTGCTATGGCCGTTGCGCCGGGGTTGGCTATAGCCCTCTTCATTTATTGGAAAGACAAGTTTGAACGCGAACCCAGGAAAATATTGATTATATCATTTCTGCTGGGAATGGTTGCTATTGTTCCTGCTATTTTTTTAGAAGATATCGGCATGTCATGGGTTCCGCCTGTTGATGAAACTTTGCGTGTGTTTATAATCGCTTTTGTCGTGGTAGGATTTAGCGAAGAGTTTTCAAAGTACATGGTGCTGTGGTTCTATGCTTACAGAAAAAAGGAATTTAACGAACCGTTTGATGGAATCATTTACCCCGGAATTGTATCCAGGGGTTTTGCCACAATGGAGAATATTCTTTGGTTAAGTCAGACTGGAATGGGAAAAGCCATTGTAAGAAAATTC
>CAZGBP010000053.1:0-24441 GCA_964524035.1 uncultured Bifidobacteriaceae bacterium | reverse complement strand
TTTTGACCGGGTTCGTATGACTGTGCGAAATAACGAGTCAGTTCAAACAGCATCCATCCTCTCAGGCATTTTGCTTCACCTTCCACCCGTGCGCGGTCTTCCTCATTTACGACGTTTAGAGCGGACAGTACGTTGTTGCAGATGTTGATACAGTTGTAGGCTTCAGCCCAGAATGCTTCTACATCGGCATTGGCCACCAGGATATCGCGGTTAAAGATTTCGCGGGGTGCTACGAACGTACCTACCCACACCACTTCACCTTCGCCGGCAAACAATTCTGAATTTCTCAGGATTTCTCCACCGAAGAGGCCATCGAGCGCCATCTCATCGTAAGCACCAACCAATACCTGTTTCACGCTGGCATCCGTGCTGAGTGCGGTTTCATTAGTGAGTACCTGGGCAGGAGTTAATTCCAGTGGCTTGGTACATGCAACGGCAAACATAATTGTCAAAGCCACCATCATGAATAGTGTCTTCCGGTTGAATGCATTGATCCGTGATAACATCATTTGCTGGTTGCAATTCCTGATAAGTTTATTTTCTATTGAATGATTTTTCATGTTCTATATTTTACCAATTAGGAAAAATGGTTTCTGATTAAAGATTATAAACCAATGGTTACACCGAACACAATTGTTTTTGGCTGGGGAGCACTATAGAAATCATTACCGGCAATTACATTGGCATCTTCGGGGCCTACATAATCGGAAGCCACTTCCGGATCCCATCCGCGATAGTTGGTTATGGTAAACAGGTTATATGCGGAAGCATACAACCGCAGGCTGGACAGCTTTGCTTTCTTCATGAGCCGGCTGGAGAAGTCATAACCCAGTGTAATTGCTTTCACGCGAATATAGGAACCATCATCAATGTACCGGCTTGAACGGGTCTGGTCACCATTGGAGAATCCAAGCCTTCCTTGCGGCACATCGGTAATATCGCCGGGATTTTGCCAGGCTTCCAGAATGTGTGTCGTTTGATTATCATACACAGCACCGTTTGCTTCCATCCAATGATCCCCGTTGAGGTTGATCTGGTTTCCATAAACGCTTTGTGTTGCGATATCAAGCGAGAAGCCTTTATACAAGAATGTATTGCTGAAGCCTGCGATGAAGTCGGGATTCGGATCACCAAGCACTACATAATTGGCCATATTGAAATCGTTGGTAGTGGCATCAGATCCTTCCGGGCCATTCACATACCAGAGTGCATCACCATTTGCCGGATCTACTCCTGCATATTCTGCACCATAGAAAACACCAAGGGGTTCACCCACTTTCACCACATTCAGCACATCGGAACCCCCATCGTCTATGATATCTTGCCCGGGTGCGAGTTCTGTCACTTCATTTTTATTGGCTGCGAAATTCACGCTGGCTGTCCACTTGAATTCATTGACCAGGATGTCACCGTTGAGTACCAGTTCAATCCCGTTATTTTTCATTTTACCGATATTCTGGGTTTGAATCATGATACCCGAAGTTGCCGGTATGGGCACATCCAGCAGCAGATCCGATGTGTTTTTGATGTAATAATCAATTTCGCCATTAAGCCGATCGCCGAAAAATCCAAAGTCGAGTCCGATATCGAGTTGTTGTGTTCTTTCCCAGGTGAGATCGGGATTTTCAATTGTGGAAGGATACAATGCGGGATTGCCATTATAAGAAGCGACTCCATATTTACCGAGGTAATCAAAGTCGCCGATTTCCGCATTTCCGATAACACCGAAGCTTGCCCTTACTTTAAGAAAGCTAACTGCGGGAATGGATGCCATGAAATCTTCCCTGGTCAGGATCCATCCTGCGGAAGCAGAAGGAAAAAAGCCATACCGTTCATCTTCACCAAACCTCGAAGAGCCGTCGAGGCGGCCGGTTAGCGAGAAGAGGTATTTTTCACGGTAGCTGTAGTTGGCACGGGCGAAGTAAGAAAGAAAACGGTATTCTGTGAGATAGCTGGTACCGTATACTATCTGTGAAGCACTTGCCAGTGTTTTTAAGTTATCGTTCGGAAAGCCCTGGCCGTCCACTTTAGAGTAGAACTGCGAATAGGGTTGGTATTCAAAACCGCCGGTGACTTCCAGCTGGTGTGCATCGCTGAAATTGTTGGCATAGGTAAGCAGCAATTTCATATCGTAGTTTTCAACCCGCGCAGAATATGCTTCGCCATAGCCGCCTACCGATTGTCCGAAATTGGATTGACTGCCGGAATAGCGATCGGAAGTGAGGTTGGTGAAGTCACCACCGAATTCGCCACGCAGGGTAAGCACAGGAAGAATATGAAAGTTAGCATAGGCGCTGCCTATGGTTCTGAAGGTATAGTTGTTTGATTGGGTGTATTCCGCCTCTAACAGTGGATTGAAGTAGAGCGTAGTAGGAAGATTATAGAGCTCCCCTGTAGTGTCTCTTGTAGGAGTGAGTGGAGACTGTGCCACTATTTGCATAGGCGTTTCAAAAAAATTATCGTTCGGCACATCATTGTTCAGGCTTCTGCTCATCATGGTGGAAATGCCGAGATCAAACTTTTCAGAGAGCTTGCTGTCGAGATTGATCTGTACAGAAGCGCGGTTCATGTAATTATTGATCAGGATGCCGTCCTGTTGTGTGTAACCGCCGGCAATAAAATAGCGCAGCTGATCGGTGCCACCGGAAACGGATGCATTCACATCCCTGGAAGTCGCTTTTTGAAAAGCCAGTGACTGCCAGTCTGTGCTTACTTCATTGGTTTCCCAATCTGCCCAACCTGAATTACGATCAAATTGTTTGTAGACATCTTCAAGGTAATCGTCGATGGCTTCCTGTTCAGAATCATAGCCGCTGATGCCGTTTGCAAAATCGTACTTACCTCCATTGATGGCAGCCTGTTCAAAGAAACCAACATATTGCTCCGTGTTCATGAACTCCCGCAGGCGGGTTGGTTTGCTCCAGCCCTGTTGGTAGTCGAGCGTTACTTTGGGTTTTCCTTCCTTGCCTCTTTTAGTGGTGATCAACACTACCCCGTTGGCGCCCCTGGAGCCATAGATGGCGGCGGCAGAGGCATCTTTCAGTATGCTGACCGATTCTATGTTATTGAAATCAATATCATTCAATGGATTAATTGATAAGTTGACTTCATCATTGATTGCTTTCGTATTGATTGGAATTCCATCAACCACATACAACGGTTCGTTACTGGCAGTAACCGAAGAGGACCCGCGTATACGAACTTTAATGGCGCTGCCTACTTTTCCATTGCCGGTTTCCACAAATACCCCTGCTGCTTTTCCCTGCAAGGCCTGCTCGATAGAGACTACGGGAGCGCGTGCGAGGTCCTCGCCTTCCACAGCGCTGATGCTTCCGGTTACATCTGTCTTAATCTGAGTGCCGTAGCCCACCACCACTACTTCCTTCAACAGTTGCTGCGTATTGGTTAGCGATACATTGATGACCGGCTGATCTGTAAAATCAATCATTTGTGTTTCATAGCCTACATAGGAAAAGATCAACGTTCCTCCGGAAGCCGGAACCTGCAAGTAAAAGACTCCGAAGTCGTCGGTAATGCCGGCGGTCTGCGTGCCTTTCAATACTACGGTAACACCAATCAATGGTTCGTTGCCGGATTTATCACGAACAGTACCGGTTATCTGCCGGGTTTGTGCAACTACAAGAATGCTATTAAGCAATAGCATGGCAGGCAGTAAAAGTTTTCTCATGTATCAGGTGGTTTGGTGGTTCCAGATATCAATTCATAAACGTAGTAAAATTTTTGTGGAATTGCCAATGGCACCGGCTCCCCCGCTTATGACAGGCATCCAAAACCCCTGGTGGGAATGCTGTCCTGTTATTTCGAAATCAGATTTACCATGTTGTCAGATTAAACCGGGCTTAGCCAAAATAAGGTGCGGGTTGCCTTTGTAGCACTGTACCTTTTTGCCGGGTAATTGGTTGAGAAACAGCTCAGAAAACGCTACTGCTTTTCAGAGAGTATTTAAGTCTTTCCGAAAAAACAAATCGTACGAGCTCTACTGTTTTACTATGGTTTCCAAATATTTTTCATTCCCATCAGACATGATAAGGAGGTAAAGACCGGAAGGTAATGACCTGGTTGGAATTGCCAGTTTTTGAGTGTCTGAAATATGATAGGAACATACTTCTTTGCCCTGGCTATTGATCATTACCACATCAGCCCTCCTCAGTTTGGACTTGAATTCGATGGTAAGCAAATCATTAAAAGGTGAAGGGTAACAGCGCACCATACCTGTAAGCGGAGCATGCACTGAGGTAACTATCTCGAGGCTCTCACTCTTGGAAGCGTGGCAGCCATAATGCTGATCTACATAGAGTGTTACAGAATATGTGCCGGCAGTCGCGTAAGTATGCACCGGAACTTCCTCCTGAGAAGTGGTACCATCGCCGAAATCCCATTCATAGGATGCTCCGGAAAGCGATGGAACAAACTGAAAGGCTGAAGCGGAAAGTTGTTCCACACTAAATTCAGCCGATGGATCTGCCACAGCGTCAATAGCAAGCGCATTGTCTATCCAGTTTAACCGGTCTTCGATAAAGTTGCGGAGTTCCTCTACAAAATAATCGTGATCGGTAACGCCCAGTTCTGCCCATTTCGTGAAGTTGCGTTGCGCAGGTTCTTCCAGAAGTTGTTGCAGCGAATCGATCAGTACATTGAAAGAAGCGGTGGCTAAGGTTTGTTCCCGCAGGTTTGAATACCTGCAATACACTTCATTCACCCATTCGGGATCTTCCCTAAACTTACTCCACCAAAACGGAAAGGGCCAGTAAGGATGCGTGATTTCCCAAACCCAGCCTTCTTCGGTGAACGGGGTATAGGCACGGTCGTAGTCCCATGGCGGACCAATATGTAACTGACCACCATCTGTAACCTTCTCTTTGTAAAGGAACGTACTTCTTCCATAGCTGTCGTAGTTGGCACTGAACTCATTTACAATCATGAAGTCGATAAACGATTTTACGGATATAAAATGGCGGTAGCCGGCAACCGTATCCAGGAAGTTGTTGCCATACAAGGCATTTTCGAAACTGTCGACATACTCATGTATGTAATTGAATTGAGAAGCGGTTAGTTCGTCCATTTTCGGGTATACCATCTTGTAAGCGACAGGCAGTTGACAGGTAGCATAGTTGATTGCTTCGTATAGACTGTTCCAGTCATTAGGATATCCGTTCTCATTAATTTCAATAATGTAACCACCGGTTAATGCTTCACCAATGGTATCGTCCGGGTTCAGTGCTGCAATATCAACCCTGTTGTAATCGCGTTTTATTTTTTCCGTTAGCGTATATACTCCGATATACTCTCCATTAAGTATCACCTCGCAATACATGGTGCGCGGCGCGTAGCGTCCCATACGCCGGCTCATTTCATAGGTTATGGAATTCTTCATAAGGCTATAGTCGAGGTATTCGGCTTTCAGTATAAAATCATTTTCTGAAGGGAGGCCCAGAAGAATGGTGTCTATCTCTGTACTGTCTGCTGCCACTAAATCAAAATCATAATTCTTTTTAGGATAATAAGGGCCGGTGAACCCCTGCAACTCCGTCATAATCATACCCTCGTAAGCATAGATGGTATCGCCGGGATGATTCAAATTGCCGATGCCGTTATCTATGATCTTCAGTTCGGCGGCTATTTTTGGTTCGGAAAAAATCTCTTGCCCATTGGTGTTAATCAATATTAAGGGCAGGTTTGATGATACAAATACAAAGGGTAGCGCAGGTTCATTTCCAAAAGTGATTCCCCAGTTTAAGAGGGTACCTTCATCCTGCGGGTAGGTGTCGTTGCATTGCAATTTCCAGGTTCCATTTGGATTCTGTCCATTGTTGAATAACCCCATATCACCCATAGGAATATAAAGACCGGTGAAGGGGGGTGAGCCTTGTGCTACCGGAGTAGCAGCAAAATCGTTTAGGCAGGTATTGATAAAATCATCACCATCGCCTCCCACACCTGAAATTAACAACACACCAGTACCATCGGGGGCAATCAGTTTGATCTGAAGATCTGAATCCCAGGTATGATCGATACTGAAGCAGACAGTCTCGAGGCCAAACGAAGTATCGATAGTTGCCGGTAAGCCGCTTACCTCTATTTCAAAAGTCACTACAGTTCCATTATCAGGAATAACTTCATTGACCGTGCTTAAAAATGTCTGTGCCGAAGTCAATTTCGCAAGTAACAGAAGCAGTATGATCCAGGTAAGCTTATAATTCATCTCTTTCGGTTTCCGGTTTAATAAAACGATGTCTGCAAGGCATGCAAATGAATGTGCAACTGAACATTCCCGCAAAATACTAATTCGAAGCGGCTGGGCAGAAATCAGGTGTAGTTAGTTCAGATTTAAATTTTCTTGGCGTTCTTTGCGGTACAGAATTTTTATATGGCTACAGCGCTATTTGAACGTGCAACAAACATTGCTTCGGAATTGGAGCAGGCCGCTATTGCGGATACGGCGGCTCTTGAACTTTTCCGGATACGGTTCCTGGGAAGCAAAAATATCATTAAAGACTTGTTTGCCGAGATGAAACAGGTTCCGAATGAACGGAAAAAAGAATTCGGCCAGGTAGTGAATGCTTTGAAGCAACAGGCAGAAGCAAAATATGAATTATTTAAGCAGGCATTGTCAGGGTCTGACACCAGGTCCAGACAACAATTACCAGACCTTACCATGCCTGGTTTTCCAGTGCCTTTGGGCTCAAGGCATCCTGTGTCGGTAATCCGTAAAAAGGTAATTGATATTTTTGGCCGAATTGGTTTCCAGGTGGCTGAAGGGCCGGAGATAGAAGATGAATGGCACAACTTTACCGCATTGAATATTCCGGAAGATCACCCTGCACGTGATATGACGGACTCCTTTTACATAGAGATGCCGGGAGTTATCCTTCGCTCGCAAACCAGCAATGTGCAGATCAGGGTGATGGAAACGCAAAAACCTCCTATCAGGATTATTGCACCGGGCCGGGTTTACCGCAACGAAACGATCACGTACAAGCACCATGTTTTTTTTCACCAGCTGGAAGGGCTGTATGTTGATAAGCAGGTATCTTTTGCCGATTTGAAACAAACGATGTATTACTTCTTCAAAGAATTTTTTGGTGATGCGTTTGAGTGGCGGTTCCGCCCGTCCTTTTTTCCTTTTACGGAGGTTTCCGCAGAGCTCGATATCAGGAAGAAAGGAACTGGGCCATGGATGGAAATACTGGGTTGCGGTATGGTGCATCCGAAGGTTCTGGAGAACTGCAACATTGACCCGGAGGTCTATTCAGGCTATGCCTGGGGCATGGGTATAGAACGGTTGGTATTGCTGAAGTATGGAATTCCGGATATCAGGCTGTTGACAGAAAATGATGTTCGTTTCCTGGAACAGTTTGAAGCAGCCTGGTAATACTGGCTGTTGCGCTTAATCAGAAAACCAGCTTATTCAATGCCTTCACCATATTTCTGCGCTGGCTGTATTTTACCTTGAATTCTGTTGTGAGTGCCTTGGCTGCTTCATTTCCGGTGTGCAGCGATTGAATCTTGCGAATGGTTTTAACCACATATTCGTAATGTTCGCGGCCCATGTTGTGTTCTGCATAACGACGCAATGCTTCCCTGTAGATATCCACCAGTTCGGCCGGAAATTTTTCTTTCAGCAAGTCATAGTAGTCTTCCACAAATTCGAGGGATGCGTTTTTCTGCAATAACTGCAAAAGGCGCCTCCAATATTTTTCTTCAATGAAGATGGCCGCCAGGAGACGAATGCCTTTTAGACCATAATGTGTTTCCGCTTTTAGCGTAGCAATGATTTTTTCTACTTCCCGCAACCATTTTTCTGAATCGTAGGTTGACTTGACCTGCTGATAGAAACTGATATCAAATCGATCATAGAACAACCGCAAGCCGGCCTGCCGGATGCTGCGGGTATCCTGCTCCGCGAGAGCAATTTTCATCAACAACTCATCCCATTCTGAACTTATGTTGAGACGTCCCTTTTGCTGATCGCTGAGTTTACTTGCTTTAATCAATTCCTTTGCGGCAGCAAAATCTTCTTGTGCGATGCTTTCTTCTATCAGCTGCCGGCGGAACGCCCTGATCCTTAAATTTTCCTCCACTACTTTCTTTGCATCTTCTATCCTTCCCATCCTTTCCAGCAAGGCTATTTTTTTCCGTAGAAAGTACTCTTCGTAGCGCTCGTTGATGCCTCCTTTATGCTGACGGCCTGTTTCATGAATTAACTGATCCAGCAGTTCCAGTAGCTGCAGTTGCCTTTGCTCACTTACCGCAGCATCCATCAACAGTTCGAACCATTGTGCTTCCAGGCCGGCAAGCCGGTACTCTGAACGAAGTGCTTCGCGTAAGGCAACTTCAAAAATGAGTTCCTTCAGATCAGGGCCTGCATCTGTGTTTACAATATTGTTCAGCATTAAAAAAGACCGGATGACACAACGCTTCAATAATTCATCCGGATCAGTAATCTTCGTAAGTTTAGGATGCACCTCTTGAATTAATGATACTGCGAGGTAAAAAGGATCGAGGTAATTCCTGAGTGTAAATTGATCTTCGGCTTTTTGCAATAGGGAATGCAACCGGTCGGCCATTACCCGTATGCTGGTGATATCCGTCTTTTCTGTATCCCGGTGCAACGGTTCCATAATCTGATGAATGAGCAGGAGGAACTTTTCTTTGCCACTGACTTTCAAATGATCAGCAAACCGGAGCAGCAATTCCGTTTGAAAATCGTTGCTTTCAAGCATATATGCTTCCATAAATTCTCGCAGTTCCTTGTCCTTTATTTTTTTTAGCAAGGAAGAAAATACAGATAGTGGTGGCGGACTTCCTTTTTCCATTTGTTAAGGAAGGTTAAGGAAACAGGTTAAGGTATGTTTTGCTGATGGAAAGACCATTCAAATTTTGTAATGTGCCAAGTAAACTTGTAAAGATAACAAGGATAACATGATAATGACAGGGGTTAGAAAATGAGGGTATATAACAAATTGCATTTCTCAGCGATAAAATAATACAAGCGCGAAGACGCCAAGACGCCAAAAAACGTAGCATATTGATCCTTTGTGATTTTCTTCGCGACTTCGCGTCTTGGCGCTAAAAAGCAAAGCGCTAAGGTAAACGCTACAGTATTAAGTGCAATTTGTCATATACCCGAAAATGAAATTGCAACAGCAGCATCTGCTACAGGTGACCGCAAGTGACCAAATGGTTACGAGCGTTTGCATAACTTACCCTTTATGAAAGACATTTCAATTTCATTCCTTACATTCGATATCAAAGAGCAGTCAGGCGGATGCACAATATTGATCAGGTTAAGACCATTGCAGTAGCCGGTGCAGGCACTATGGGTGCAGGCATCGCACAACTTGCAGCACAGGCGGGATATCCAACCGTATTATATGACTTGTCGGCAGATCTGTTGGAAAAAGGGCTTTCAGGCATTCGCACAAATTTGAATACGGCAGTAATGAAGTTGAAAATTTCCGCTAATGAAAGTGAGTCCATCTTTAAACGTATCCGGACTTCGGTAAATCCAGCCGACCTGACTGCTGATGTGGTGATAGAAGCGATCATAGAGCGTTTGGATATTAAAACAGCATTTCTTAAGCAACTGGCATCCATAAATAATGAAGAGGTCATATTTTGCTCAAATACCTCATCCATTCCCATCACTTTATTATCAAAAGAAATTCCGCATCCGGAAAGGATAGCCGGCATGCATTTTTTCAATCCGGCCCACCTGATGAGATTGGTGGAGATTGTTTCTGGTGAACAAACGAGCAGTGATTGTGCACAAACTGTTTACGACATGGCGGTTAAAATGGGAAAGCAACCGGTAATGACGAAAGACCGGCCGGGATTTATTGTTAACCGGATCGGAAAAATGTATCATACTGAACCATTGAAACTGCTTGAAGAGGGAATTGCACCGGCAGCAACTATAGATCAATTGATGGAAGCAACCGGTTTCAGGATGGGTCCTTTCCGGCTTATCGATTTGATTGGAGTTGATGCCAACCTGAATGTAACCAAATCACTCTATGAACTGATGGACCATGAGGAAAGATTCAGGCCGAGTGAACTACAAAAACAATTAGTAGCTGCCGGTAAGCTGGGCAGGAAATCAGGAGTTGGATTCTATACGTATACCCCCTGAACATTCATACCATTTGCCGGAATGAGCTGCAGTTGAAAACAAAATCAACCTACATGAAATCAATTATTGCATTTCCAGTGTTTATGTTTTTTATTGCCTTCTCTTGTTCCTTTGGCACCAACGATACCGGAGCAATTGTTTACAGCGTGACCTTAAAACCGGTTGTTTCGGGATTAGAAGCACCTATTGGCATGGCAGCACCTGATGATGGCACCGGCAGGTTATTTGTAATTGAGCAGCAGGGTACCGTTCGTATCATCAAAAACGGACAACTTATCAGCAAGCCTTTCCTCGATGTTTCAGGCAAGCTGGATGAAATGGGTGAGGGGTATTCAGAAAAGGGATTGCTGGGAATTGCTTTTCATCCTGCATACCGGACTAACGGTAAGTTTTATGTTTATTATTCTGCTCCATCTCAAATAAAAAGTATGGACCACCAAAGTGTGATTGAAGAATACACTGTTTCATCAAATGCTGATGTAGCCAATACATCGGGAAGGTTGCTTCTTGAAATTCAGCAGCCGGAATCAAACCACAATGGCGGACAGCTTTGTTTTGGGCCGGATGGTTTTTTATACATTGGAACAGGAGATGGTGGTGGCGCGGGCGATAAACATGGGACCACCGGCAACGGACAGGACTTAAATACTTTATTAGGAAAAATCTTGCGGATTGATGTAAATGTTCCGGAACGTTACAGGATACCTGCCGATAATCCATTTACAGGAACAGCGGGACTGGATGAAATATTTGCCTATGGCCTTCGCAATCCATGGCGGTTTTCGTTTGACCGGCAATCAGGCCGGTTGTTTTGCGCTGATGTGGGGCAAAATGAATATGAGGAAGTGAACATCATCGAGAAGGGAAAGAATTATGGCTGGCGTATTATGGAAGGGTTTCACTGTTACAATCCTTCGAAAAACTGCAACACAGCCGGCCTGACCTTGCCCATCAATGAGTATGATCATTCTTTTGGCAAGAGTGTGATTGGAGGATATGTATACCAGGGCACCTCAGCGGCTGATATGAAAGATGTTTACATTTTTGGCGACTGGACCGGGAAGATTTTTATGTTGATTAAATCAACGGCAACCAATGCATGGGAACGAAGAAGCATGACTATAAAAGGATTGAAGGAAGATTTTTACATCAATAGCTTTGGAGAAGGAAGTGACGGCACCTTGTATGTGATGGGCCAGCATACGATCGGGACACAAAAAGCCGGGATGGTTTATCAGTTGGTATTTGAATGACGATACATACCGGACGGCAATCAGGAAAGGAATTTTTATCAATCCATAATCTGAATGAACCACATTCACAGCAGATCCTAAATTTCATACTTCAATGATCCATCCTCCCCTGTTCAACGGCATACTTTGCAGGACACCGTTAAAATACTCACCCCATGAATAAAATCAACCTTGCGTCAAAACTTGCACTCTTCACCGATCATTGGAATCCAAGAATCATCGGCGAACTGAATGAAAATCATATTAAGCTGGCAAAGCTTCAGGGTGATTTTATCTGGCACCGGCATGAACTGGAAGATGAATTATTCATTGTACTGAAAGGCAAACTGATGATTGACTTCAGAGCTGATGATAATAGTTCAGGAGTCAGAACAGTGGAAATAAATGCCGGTGAGATTGTTGTTGTGCCCAAAGGGGTTGAACATCGTCCGCATGCGGAAGAGGAAGTACATATCATGCTTATTGAACCCAAATCGGTGATCAATACCGGAGCATTGGAAAATGAATGGACGCGCAAGGAGTTGCAACGGATTTAGCCGGGCTTGTGTATTAACTGACCGACTCCGGGCTTCGCTTAGTGACAGGAAATTCAAAAAAATCCGGCACTTCGGCTTCGCTCTGTGACCGGATTTATTTTTTCCCAGAGCTAAAGGACGGTCGAAGAACCTGGTCGAAGGGACTTCCTTGAGCGAATTCGAAAGGCCGGCAGTCTAAAAACATCTTTCTCGTTAACAATCACTAAGGCCGCAGTTTCTTCATTTCGTCGGCGACCTGGCTTGCATTTAGGCTATTCAGCTTTTCCAGTTCAGCAATGATCTGAGAATAATTTGCGTCATCGCGGTTCTGGCTTAATTTCCAAGCTGCCTCCATGCTGACAATGGAGATTTCAAAACCAACCACTCCTTTCATTTCCTTTTGCAAGAATTCTTTTGGCATCGTATCTACACTCACCGGATTTTCAGATTGCATTTCATATTTATTTACGAGCCTTCGAAGCGCTTCCTGCAATTGTTCACCCTCCAGGAGCTTTACTTTTCCATATACATGCACTGCCATATAGTTCCAGGTAGGAACATTTACATGATCATACCAGGAAGCCGATATGTAAGCATGCGGCCCTGTGAATATGGCCATAACCGTCCGGTTTTCCGTAAAAGATTTCCATTGCGGATTAGCCCTGGAAAGGTGGCCCCATAACACTTTTTCTCCCTGCGCATTTACTTCCAGCTCCAGTGGCAGGTGGGTGGCCCAGTGCCGTCCTTCGTGAAAGCTGATCAGTGCGGCGAAGCTATGCTGTTGAAGAAATTTTTCCACTTCAGGGAGATCATGGTTGCGGTAAAGCTTAGGGATATACATCAGTGAACCGGATTTGTGAAAGTTGTAAAGACAATACTACCGAAATCTCAGCCGATCGTTGCAATTGTTTTCGTGTTGCAATGGGCAACTTGCAAGATTGTTGTTTTCCTTTGTGTTGGTTTTGGCGCAAAACCTTAAAGACGCTTTCTGAATTTTTTCAACACCATAATATAAGGAACCGGGAGTCTTTGTGTTCTGATAGCTGTTTATTTACATTCGTTTTACTATGTCTTCATTTGTAATAGAAACCCCGAAAGAATTCAACTTTCACCAATGTCTTCATTTTTTGAACCGTTCTCCACAAGAATTACTGCATACAACAAACGGTGAACAAGTGCAGAAAGTAATCAGGGTACATGGTAAAACCATTTTGTTTTCTATCGAAACAGATTTGCAAAACCAGTTGTTGGTTCATATTCTAAATCAACGTCCCTCCGTTGCGCTTCAGCAGGCAGTCCGCAACTATGTAACAGATTGGTTCGATCTAAACACGAACCTGAAGCCGTTTTATACCCTGGCTTCAAAGGATCCTATACTCAAACCGCTGGTGAAAAAATATGCAGGCTATCGTATCGTCGGCATGCCTGATTTGTTCGAAGCGTTAGCATGGGCTATTATTGGCCAACAGATCAATCTCTCTTTTGCTTACCGTTTGAAAAAACAGTTTGTGCAATCATACGGTGAAATGTTCAGATGGAAGGACCAAACGTATTATCATTTTCCAATTGCGGAGGTGGTAGCAGGCCTCAGTCCTGATTCTTTGCTGGCGTTGCAATTCTCAAAACAGAAGGCAGCATATGTTATTGCAACGGCAACCGCCATTGCAACAGGCGCTGTTTCGAAGAATCAACTTTTATTACTTTCCTTTCCGGAAGCCAAAGCACAATTGCAGCAGCTCAAAGGTATCGGCAACTGGACAGCCAACTATGTATTGATGAAAACCTTTCATTATCCCAATGCCTTTCCATTGGAAGATGCCGGATTGCACCAGGCACTCAGGAAGCAATTGAATCTTCAAACGAAGCCACCTTTGGAGCAGGTGAAAACACTGTTTACAAAGTATATGGGCTGGGAAGCGTATGCAACGTTATATTTGTGGAGAAGCCTGAGTGAGTAGTGAGTAGTGAGTAGTGAGTAGTGAGAGGTGAGAGGTGAGAGGTGATACTGATCAAATTTTGGATATGCAATTATGAAACATAAGCAGGTGTTAATTGTTAAGTTATCAAAATCAAAATTAAGATACCCATCATGAATATAAAAGAAGCAAAAATCCTGATTACCGGTGGCAGTTCAGGCCTTGGATACGAAACGGCCCGGCAACTAATTTTAAAAGGTGCAAAGGTGATCATCAGTGGCCGCAACAAATCAAACCTGGAAGCTGCAGCAAAGGAGACAGGTGCTGCCTTCTTTGTTGGCGATGTGAGCAAGGAAGATGAGGTGAAGGAACTGATCGGTTATACCATCAAAGCGTTTGGAGGCTTTAATGTGTTGGTTAACAATGCCGCATTTGGTTACTTTGATCAACTGGTGAACATGGATACACAAAAAGTGAGAGCGTTGTTTGAAACCAATGTAATCGGCGCCATGATGGTAGCCCGTGAGTCGGCTAAGCACTTTATTGAAAAGCAATACGGCAACATCATCAACATCTCATCAACAGCAGGCCGGGCCGGGTTTTCAGGAGGTACTGCCTATGCTGCCAGCAAGTTTGCCCTTAGCTGCATGACCGAATGCTGGCGCGCTGAACTCCGCCAGTATAATATTCGGGTGATGCAGGTGAATCCAAGCGAAGTACAAACGAACTTTGGGCCCAATGCAGGCAGGCCACCGAAAATTTTCAATCCATCAAAATTGCAATCGCCTGATATTGCGCATACCATCATCAGTATGCTGGAGACGGATGACCGGGCTTTTATTACTGAAGCAACCGTTTGGGCAACCAACCCAAAAGATTAATTGGTAGCGCCTCATAAATCCGGTACGCACGGTAAAAAATAGTTATTGATTATTCCATAGCAGACTTCATTTTTTTATGACGATCATCAACGCTACGTTCGATCACCTCCCTGAACTTGCAAAACTGTTTGATGCCTATCGTCAGTTTTACCGTAAAACAGGCGATATAGAAGGTGCTGCAAAATTTCTCAGGGCAAGGCTGGAGCGTGGCGACTCCGTAATCTACCTGGCAATAGACAGTAATGATGCAATAGCCGGATTCACACAACTTTATCCGCCTTTTTCTTCTACCCGGATGAAGCGGCTATGGCTGCTGAATGATCTGTTTGTGAAAGAAAGTGCCAGGGGTAATGGCTATTCAAAATTATTAATTGAACGTGCCAAAGAATTGGCCATAGAAACGGAGTCAGCAGGTATTTCTTTGGAAACAGAAATGTCGAATCACATTGGTAACTCGCTTTATCCTGAGACAGGTTTTGAGCTGGACACGGAACACCACTATTATTTCTGGGAGAACCGTATCAGTTAGTCGTTGTTTTGGCTCTTCCTCTCAGAGCATTTGCAGGCTAACAAGATTTTTATAAATGCCATTTCCTGCCAGTAATTCCTGATGGCTGCCGCGTTCCACCAGTTTGCCCTTTTGCAATACAAGAATCTCGCTGGCATTCTGTATGGTAGAAAGCCGGTGCGCTATCACGAGACTGGTACGGTGCTGCATTAATTTATACAGTGCATCCTGAACCAGCCGCTCCGATTCGGTGTCAAGCGATGAGGTAGCTTCATCCAGAATCAGAATCGGCGGGTTTTTCAATACAGCTCTTGCAATAGTAAGGCGTTGCTTTTCACCTCCACTCAGTTTGCTGCCACGGTCTCCGATGATTGTTTGATAACCCTGTGGCATACCCGATATGAAATCGTGTGCATTAGCCACTTTGGCTGCATCGATAACGGTTGATTCTGTTGCGCCTTCCAGCCCGAAAGCAAGATTGTTATAAACGGTATCATTAAACAGGACAGGCTCCTGGGAAACAATCCCAATCAGCTTTCGCAGGTCTCTGAGCCTGAATTGCCTGATATCGGTTCCATCAATCAGAATTGCGCCTTCGGTGGGATCGTAGAAACGAGGAATTAAATCAGCAAATGTAGTTTTGCCTGAACCGGAAGGACCTACCAATGCAATTACTTTTCCCTTTGGTATGGTAACATTGATGTCATGAAGTGCATACCGGCTGCCTTCATAGCCAAACGAAACATGGCGGAACTCAATACCCGTTTCAAATGACGTTATAGATACTGCATTCGGCGCTTCTTTAATCGCTACCGGCTCATCGATAATTCGAAGCACCCGTTCACCGGCTGCAAGGCCACGCTGCACACTGGTGACAGCTGCCGAAATGTTTTTTGCCGGGGGAAGTACCTGCGAATACAAAGCGATAAAGGCGATAAACTCGCTGGCTGTCAGTCCGGATTGCTGGGATAAGACAAGAGTACCTCCGTAAATCATTATACCTATTACCACGGCAATAGAAAATGTCTCCGTAAGCGGCGCCGCCAGTTCGCGTGTATTAAGAATGGATTTTGCTGATTGACGGAAACGGTTATTCTCCTTTGTGAATTTATCATGAAGCATCGGTTCGGCATTAAAAGATCTGATGATCTTGCTGCCGCTGATGGTTTCTTCTGCAATGGCCATGATACTTCCTAACAGGCTCTGGCTGCTGATCGATTCCTTTTTCAGCCTCCTGGAGATCACACTGATGATAATTCCGGAAACCGGGATAAAGATCAATGTGAAAATGGTAAGCTGGGGAGAGATTACAAACAAAAGAATGAAGTATGCGATAATGGTTGCAGGTTCCCGGAATACTACCTGTATGGAAGTGACCACTGAGTTTTCAATTTCCTGGACATCATTGGAAATCACAGAAAGCAGGTCTCCTTTCTTCTGCTGCTGAAAATAACCCGGTTGAATCGAAAGAAACTGATCATGAATGCCGGAACGGATATTCCGGATCAGGTTGGTTCGCATGCGGGCCAGAACGCGCTGCGACCAGTATTTGAAAATATTGGCAAGCGTAATGCTGCAAAGTATCACCATACACACATACCATAACGCGCCTATCTTCCCGCGTTCGTTAAGTATTGACTGAAAGTAATAGTTAAAAAGTTCTATGAAATAGGAAGCGGAGAAGGCAAATTCAGGCTTTGCCACCTCCTGTTGCAGCTGGTAAGTGCCGAAAAGGACATTCAACAACGGCACGATCAGTGAGAAATTGATGGCACCGAAAATGACACTCAGGAATGCCAGCACGATATATTCCGGCAAATAGCCGGAGTACGGTTTAGAAAAAGAAAGTAAGCGAAAGTATGTTTTCAAATTTTCAACAGTAGTAACCTGGTAGCCGCCCTCAGGCAGCAAAGTGACTTAACGTCTCAAATATCCTTGTGTTGCGGCTAATTTCAAACTTTATCGTCCATCAATAATACACTGTTTGTTAAAAACAATCAGGCTATTTGCCGGAATCCATAGAAAAAAATACTATTTATTACCCGGCTCTTTGTTAAGATGGTTCTTCAGCTATCAAATTCGTGGCACAGCATCCGCTCTCTATAAAGCCGGCTATGCTGATTCCTTACATACGTTTTCCGATGAAAAATATTTTTTTGACTGTCACACATTCAACCCCTATATTCGTTCGACTACCTTTGCACAGTATGTAATAATTTCCCAATTAAACCCATTTGCGATGGAAACGATCAAACAGCGGAAGATTGCCAAACTGATTAAGGAAGTATTAAGTGAGATTTTTCAGCGGGAAGGCATCTCGGTGGTTCAGGGAGGCATGATTACCATTTCACATGTTAGTGTTACCGGTGACCTGGTGAATGCAAAGATTTATCTGAGCTTCTTCAATATCGAAAAACCTCAGGAAGTAATAGATTCGCTTCAACGCGGAGAGAATGAACTTCGCCATAAACTGGGTAATGCCATCAGGAATCAGGTACGCCGTATTCCGGAAATGCAGTTTTTTGTAGACGATTCGCTCGAGGAGGTGTTCAGGATGGAAGAGATTTTTAAGAAAATCAAAGGAGAAGAGAAGTAGGATAACAGATACACTTTATTCCAATGATAATCTGAATTTTCAAATACGACCAACCTTTTGAATCTCCCGCTCAAATTCGCCAGCCGCTACTTAATCAGCAAAAAGTCGAGCAATGCTATAAACATCATCTCCTGGGTATCCATTGCGGGCATGCTTGTAGGTTCATTGGGACTGATTCTGGTTCTCTCTGTTTTCAATGGTTTCGAAGGATTGGTGATTTCGCTCTACAATTCTTTTAATCCTGACTATACGATTGTTGCAAAAGAAGGCAAGTCATTTATACCTGATTCAACAAAAATGGCGTCGTTGAAGAACCTGAAAGGCATCAGGGCTGTATCTTCCATTGTTGAAGAGAATGCACTGCTTACTTATGCAGATCGTCAATACATAGCTACCGTTAAGGGCGTTGAACCCGGTTATGGTTCTCTTACCGGTATTGACTCTGCCATGTATTATGGTGAATTTGAATTGCAGTCAGGCGATGAAAATTATGCCATCCTGGGTCTGGGTATTGAGCAGGCGCTCGGCATCAACTATAATGATCCATTTGGTTTCCTAACCATTTATGTTCCCCGAAAGGACAAAGCAATAGCCATAAATCCCGAAGACGCTTTCAACCGTGCACCTATAAAACCCATGGGCAGCTTTGCCATTCAGGCCGAATTTGACAGCAAGTACCTGTTTGTCCCCATCAGCTTCGCAAGGTGGCTTACGGAGTATGAGAAACAGGTTTCTTACCTGGAAGTAGCTACTGAGCCCGGTGCAGACCAACAGGAGATACAGCTTCAGATACAGCAGTTATTCGGGGCAGGTTTTGAAGTCAGCAACCGCCTTCAGCAAAATGAAGTGCTCTATAAAGTAATGCGCACAGAAAAATGGGCGGTATATGCCATTCTCACGTTTATTCTCATCGTCGCAGCTTTTAATATTGTTGGTTCACTCTCAATGCTTGTTATCGAAAAGCGGAAAGATATTGCCATCCTGAAAACCATGGGTGCCGACAAATCCCTGATCAGGAATATCTTCCTGCTGGAAGGTATGATGCTCTCGCTTATTGGTTGCGGAGCAGGCTTTCTGCTTGCCATATTCATTATTGTGCTTCAGCATAAGTATGCATTACTAAAAATAGGAGGCGGCTCATTTGTAATCGACGCATATCCTGTACAAATGAAAGCCGTCGATTTTCTATTGGTTTTTGTTACTGTACTTTCCATCGGGCTCCTCGCTTCCTGGTTCCCGGCCTGGCGTGCCGCGAGAAATGAGTATCAGCTGGTGAAGGAGTGAATTATTGGAATCAACTGTTTGATTGTCGTTTTATTTAACTGTCGTTTTGTTTAACTGTCGCATTGTTTAACTGTTTAACGGTTTAATTGTTTAATTGCTTTTTTCAAATGAATGAATGGTTGAATGGCTCAGTCAAGTCCAACCAGCAATTTAACAGTTTAACAGTTCAACCATTCAACCATTCAACCATTTAACCATTTAGCCATTAAGCCATTTAACCATAAGCCTCTAACACTTCACCCCCTCCCCTTGCCCCTATTAACTAATCTGCTATTTTTACCGCATGGATAGCATACGCCTGCACGATCTGAAATTCCGGACATACATTCCTTCAGTCGTCATCAGACAGCGCATACGTGAAATGGCAGCCTCGATGAAGCAGGATCTGAAACATGAAAATCCGCTTTTCATCGGCATCCTGAATGGCGTTTTTGTGTTTGCGGGTGAACTGATGCAAGAGCTGAACATCAACTGCGAAATCACATTTGTAAAGCTCTCATCCTATGATGGAACATCCAGTTCCGGCAAGGTGAAGACAGTCATTGGTTTACAGGCCGATGTTAAAGACAGAAACGTGGTGGTCCTGGAAGACATCATCGATACGGGTAAAACGGTATCAGCGTTTATTAAACAACTAAAAGAGCACCATCCCGAATCGATTCGTGTGGCAACTCTGTTGTTTAAACCGGATGCCCTGGAACATGACCTGAATATCGATTACATCGGCTTTAGAGTTCCCGATCAGTTCTTGGTAGGCTTTGGATTGGATTATAATGGACTGGGCAGGAATCTGAGGGATATTTATGTGAGGGTGTGAGGGAGATGCTTAATTGTTTAACTGTTGCATTGCTTAATTGTTATATGACTAAATGGTTAAATGATTGAATGGCTGAATGGTTTTTGTCAAGTGTAGTGATTAACGCAAAGTCCAGTAACAATTTAACAATTTAACAATTTAGCAATTTAACCATTTAGCCATTCAACCACCCTAACCCAACCATTTCAAATAAAACACTCAAGCACCATACAACAACCATCCCCATGCTCAACATCATCCTCTTTGGTCCTCCCGGCAGCGGCAAAGGAACACAGGCATTGAAGCTGAAAGAAAAATACAACCTGGCTCATATCTCTACCGGCGATATTTTCAGAGCAGTCATTGCAACGCCATCTGACCTTGGAAATGAGTTAAGGTCTTATATGGATAAGGGTCAGTTGGTACCAGACGAACTCACCATTCGCGTGCTGGCCAGTTACATTGATGGCCATGGACTCCTGCAAAGTGAAGGCATCATCTTCGATGGTTTCCCGCGTACCATTCCACAGGCGAATGCCCTCGACCGGTTTTTTGCCGAACGGAATTCCAATATAACCATCGTACTTTCTTTGCTGGTGCAGGAAGAGGAAGTCGTGCAGCGCCTGTTGCTGCGCGGACAAACCTCCGGACGCACAGATGACAACAATGAAATGGTGATACGCAAACGCATGCAGGTGTACCGCGATCAAACTCTTCCGCTGGCTGACTATTATAGCAGTCAGCATAAATTTATAGAGCTGAAAGGAGAAGGCACGGTCGAGGAAGTGTTCGAACTCCTTTGCAGGGAAATTGACCACCTGTTGCCCCGTACGGCTTAAACATCCCAAATGCTTACCTTCACCCGTTGTATAGCCATGTTGGTTATTGCAGCATTTTAATACAAGCAGTGGAAGGTTCCAATTTTGTTGATTATGTAAAAATATTCTGCCGTAGCGGAAATGGCGGTGCAGGTAGCATCCATTTCAGGCACGACAAAATAACGGCCAAGGGTGGACCTGATGGCGGTGATGGTGGCAGAGGCGGCCATGTGATTCTTCGTGGTAACAAGCAATTATGGACCCTCCTCCATCTTAAATACCGCAAACACATACATGCAAAAAATGGTAAGCCCGGTGCCGATGCACGCCGCACCGGCGCCAATGGAGCAGATATGTTGCTGGAAGTACCGCTTGGTACAGTGGCAAAAGATGCGGAAAGCGGCGAGGTACTCTTTGAAATAACCGAACATGATCAGTCAGAGATCCTGATCAAAGGCGGGCGCGGCGGACAAGGTAACTGGCATTTCAGAAGTCCGACCAACCAGGTTCCGCAATACGCACAGGATGGAGAGCATGGTGATGAAGGCTGGAAGATTCTCGAACTAAAATTGTTGGCTGATGTGGGGTTGGTCGGTTTTCCGAATGCCGGCAAATCCACCCTGCTGGCTAAAGTAAGCGCTGCAAGGCCGGAGATCGGTAACTATGCATTCACAACCCTAGTACCCAACCTTGGTATTGTTTCCTACCGGGAAACACAATCCTTTGTGATGGCCGACCTGCCGGGCATAATTGAAGGCGCACATGAAGGAAGGGGACTGGGGCAACGTTTTCTGCGTCACATCGAACGTAATTCCATGCTGTTGTTTATGATTGCTGCAGACAGCAACGATATAAAAAAAGAGTACAAGATCCTTTACAACGAACTTAAACAATACAATCCCGAACTGCTCATCAAACCAAGGTTGCTGGCTATTACCAAATGTGATTTGATCGATGATGAGCTCGAAAGGATGCTGAAGAAAGAATTGCCACGCAACCTGCCGCATATTTTTATCTCTTCCCATACCGGGAAAAATATAGATCAGCTGAAAGATAAGATCTGGAAGATGCTGAATGAATAAATGACTGCTGCCCATCTGTATGATACGCTTTATCATTTGAATCTGCCTGCAATTCCCCCAAGCTGAAGCGTACTCAAAAACTCAATACTCAATACTCGATACTCAATACTCAATTAATCACATACCCATCAGGTGTCAATAGCTATGCAAATCAAAAAATAGGAATAACTTGCTACCACGATGTGCAGATGGCTTGCCTATACCGGAACACCACTCCTGCTGGCTGACTTAATAGTGAAGCCGAAGGACAATCTCATTCATCAAAGTCTGCATGCCAGGGCTCCGAGGACTCCCACCAATGGTGATGGTTTCGGCATAGGCTGGTACGATAAGCAACCTTTTCCCGGACTGTTCCGGAGCATTCAGCCTGCCTGGAATGATCACAACCTGCTCGACCTAACCGGTCATATCGAATCTAACCTGTTCCTTGCACATGTACGGGCTTCTTCCCTGGCTACCGTACAGGAAACCAACTGCCATCCCTTCAGATATAAAAGATGGTTGTTTGTTCACAATGGTCAGATTGCAAAGTTTGAATTGCTGCGACAGGTATTACTTGCTAAAATTGGCCCGGAATATTTTCAGAATATCTTAGGCTCCACCGACTCCGAAGTCATGTTTCACCTTGCACTCACATTTGGGCTTGAGCATGATGTGCCTGCTGCCATTGCAGAAATGGTGCGCGTGATTGAAGCTACGGCTAAAGAAAAAGGCATTGCGCAATCGCTGTGGATGACGCTGGGTGTTTCTGATGGCAAAAGTCTTTGGGGATTCCGCTATGGAAGCGATGGAAAAGGCCCTACGCTTTATGTCAGTCCCGGCTTAGAGGAACTCGTGCGGCTTAATCCGGAAGTGGAAGGGAAATTCGGAGAATTTTCAGGATGCCTGGTATCAGAGCCTATTGGCAGGTATCAGGATAGCTGGCGTCTCATTCCTGATAATTCGATGATTGCCCTCCATCCTGATGGCATGGAAGAAAGCGGATTTAACCCTTACGCAAAAATTGTATTGTGATGATCGATCATTGGATATTGGATATTGGGTGTTGAATATTCAATATTTAATTTTTTAATATTCAATATGCAATATTCAACATTCAATATTCATTTTTTGCAGTACGCCAATATGAAATGATATCTGAAATGCGTCTTCCGCAAAAACGACTTCCCATTTCACCTTTCAACGAGGCACATACTGCATCAACACAATCCCGCTGTTATAAGTGACTGACTTTACAAGTTGCAGTTGCTGCGGATCATCGATTTGCTCAAAAACAGAAACGCCCTTACCTAAAACTACAGGGTTCACGAAAAAATGAAATTCATCAATCAGCTTCTCTTTAATCAATGCGGCAACAAATGAACTGCCGCCATACACGATGAGGTCTTTTCCGCTTTGCTGTTTGAGTTTGTTAACCTCTTCCGTTAAATTTCCTTTAGCCAGTATCGTATTCGGCCATATTGAATAATCGAGTGTTTTGGTAAAAACAATTTTCTTTGCGGCTACAATTCGCTTTGCCATTTCAAACATCTCATGTTCGGGCTGGGTAACGGTATCTTCCCAGAATGGAATATAATCTACTGCCAGTTTCCTGCCGATGAGGATGGTATCGGAGGTGTCAAGCAACTCCAGCACATGGCTTTTTATTTCCTCCAGGGCCCAGGTAACCCATGTCTGATCATCATCAGGCCCCGTGGAAACAAATCCATCGAGGGAGGTTTGCATTTGTAGTTTTAGTTTTGGCATGGGGGAGAAGTTGTTGAATAAATATTCGATAAGTCATCGGATGACTAATACACCTGTCAGGTAAATGCAGATCTGTGTTTTTCGAGGTATTCAAAATTGTAATTGCTTAAATTCTTGATTTGTTCTTTGCCGGTAACACCTATTTTTTGAAATGCTTGAGATTCAATAGCAGTTGAAAGAATAATTTTTCCAGTATTCTCAAAGCTTATAAGATGTCGATCAAACAGAGCATCATAAGTTGGAGATAACAAAATTCCATTATGTACATCCATTCTCTGATTATCATTTGCATTAGCCCAAGGTAAAATATGGGAGGCAATTAAAACATTCAATGTATCAAATCCCGTAACAGCACATTTATATTCCCATCGATGTATAATTCGCTTTCTATAAGCTCCCTGGCCTACCCGTGATGTAATTAATATTTTTGTATCAGTTGTATTACTAAATATTTTTGCTGCACTTATATAAGGGTCTTCTTCAAATATCTGAGTTTGTAACAATTCAGGTTTAACAGGAATAAAAGCATTTTTTCTTTTAAAGAAGAATTTGATACCAATTCTTAATTTCCCTTTAGTATCGTGAGTTTCAAAAAAATCGACATCAAAAAATTCTATTTCATCAATAAACTTCACTAAACCATGCCCCTCGCTTTCAAAAAGAAATACCCTTTTACCATTCTGAATATGGTCTTTGAGAGCGAGATTTCCTCTTGTAAATTCCATGTCGCCTGCTTGCCCTTCGCCCGTATAGGAAAATACATTAGGGTTGTCCCAACCATCTTTATACCCATGTTGATGGCCTGATTTTCCAGAAAAGATAAATATATATGGATAATTCGCACTAGGACAAATTCCAGCTTGCCAATTGCCACCATACAACGCATGAATATC
>CAZGBP010000052.1:0-25428 GCA_964524035.1 uncultured Bifidobacteriaceae bacterium | reverse complement strand
TGTGGGGTGCTTCATAGTTGACCTTTTTAGGTCAACCTATTTTAGGCATGCACAAATACTCAATACTCAATACTCAATATTCAATACTCAACTTCCTATTCCGCAGTCGGCAACCATATTTTTTCAACCAGCATTATCTCTCCGGATTGCAATTTCAGTATCACAACTTCTGCAGCAGTATTCAGATCAAAGGATTTGGTGTAAAGCGATGAGGTTATCTGCAGGTCGTTTACAAGGAGTATTCTTCCATACAAATCATAAACCGTCAGTTGCGCTTTTCTTCCCGACATGCCCTGTATCCATAATTCGAAGGTTCCCTGTTGCCGGGTAATTACTTTTATGGATTGCTGTGGTTCGGTTGCAATACCGGTGATGTCAATATAATCTGCGGTTGAAAGGGCAGTACAGCCAACGCTGTCGGTGATCTCAACGGAATAAAATCCGCTTTGTGAAACAACATAAGATTGATCGGTGGCACCGGGAATGATGAGGGTGTTCAGGAACCATTGATAGCTGACAGCCGGCGTGCTGAAGAGGGTATCATTTACCTGGCTGATTTGAGGAATGGAAGGCGTGGCATTTACCGTTACAAAGAGAACCGCAGTAGCAGAATCAGTTCCTCCGCCACTATAGACCACCAGTTTCACTTCATACACTCCCGGTTCATCATAACATACATTGGGAGGATTTTGCAAGGTAGAAGTGGCCGGTATCCCGCCTTCAAAGGTCCAGTACCAGGAGGTTGCATTCTGCGACTGATCGGTAAAACTGATACACTGTTTTTCGCAGACAGTTGAAGCGGAAGAGTTGAAAGAGGCGGTAATTAAAGGGATGTAACCGCTGCATTCATTTGCCAACGTATCAAAAACACCGGTGGTGATGCTGGAACTGAATTCTGAGGTGTTGCCATCGGCATCGGTAGCGGTAGCTACTACTTTTCCGCCAAAATTTCCTGATAAGGACCATACGCCACTTCCATTTGCTACCGTACTGCCAATAAAATCAGCTCCCTGGTTGGGTGCTGTATTGGTGCATTGAGTAGGATAGGTGTCCTGGCTTTTGAATACTTCTACGGTTGCATTTGCACCGGCCAAACCGCTAATCGTAGTGGTATTGGCCGTCTGGATAACGGGAGCTGCCATATTATTGTTTCCGAAATTATCCAATGAGATGGCACCATAGTCGTTGCAGAGGTAACTGTTGCCGCTGATGAGGTTATTGGCAGAACTGTTTTTTACTTCTATACCCCAATACAGGTTGCCGGCAATTTTATTGAATTCGGATGGATCATTTCCTCCCACCTGGTTATAGTTGGATCCGTCTTCAATATCCACGCCGCGATAGAGGTTGCCCTGGCAGTCACTATTCAGCGGTCCGATGATATTGCTTTTGATGATATTGTAACTTGATCCACCAATCTGAATGCCATTGTAACCATTACATGAAATATGATTAAACAAAACCTGGTTATAGTCTGCCGCATTTTGAAAATCTATGCCGTCATAATTATTGCCCGCGCAATTGCTGCCCGTGGCATCGGTACCTACTTTGTTGTAAGCAATTATGCCATTATCCGCAGCATCAATTGATATACCATAGTAGTTGTTGTTTCGGATCACATTTCCTTTTCCGGCCGAACCGAAGATAAAATTGCCTGCATTGCTACCATGAACATAGATGCCACGATACGGAAAGTTGGCTATTTCCAAACCATACAATTCGCAATTGGCAGCGGTGATTTCGATACCGTTTCCGCCACCGAGGCCTGCTCCATCAAGCACTACTACCGGAAGGCCGTTATAGCCGGGAGCTGTAGTAGCATTAATGGCAATTTGTTTGGTAAGCACCGGCAATACAGCCGCACTGGTATTGATGCTGATGGTACCTGCAATACTGAAGTTTATGGCATGTGGCCCGGGGGTCTGATTTGCCTGGCTGATGCAATAGTAGAGAGTGCCGCTTGTTCCGGTGCCGGTGTTGGTGGTAGCCAGCGATGTTACGTCAAAAACAGTGGCAATTGTTATATTGACTTGTAATACTAATCCAACAATAATTGCAACGACTATGGAGTAAAACGTTGTTTTCATGGGCGTGATTTTATACACTTTAAATATACTACATGTGGAAATAACAATGGTAATGTTAATTGAGTATTGAGTAATGAGTATTGAGTATTGAGTGTTGGGTGTTGAATATTGAATATTCATAAAATTAATATTCAACATTCAATATCCAATTTTCAATATCCAAGGTAACGTATACTACTCCAAAAGCAACAAGAAGCATTATTCAATAAACATTACCCTGTACAGCCACATGAAAGCCAAGTTTATGAATTTCATTCCATGCATCACTACCTGCAATAAGAGCGGGATTTGAATGGTTGAGGTGAATGAAATGTATTTTGGATTTTTGCCTGGCAGGTAGGTGCTCAAACAGTTGCATGCTTTCACGAATAAACGGGTGTGGTATTTCACTCATGCTGCGCCCCGACAGTTCTCCCTCATCAAAGAAAGTGCCGTCGAGAAACAGCAGGTCATATTCTTCAATAGCATCCAGAATTGATTGATTCCATTTTGCCCATTTATCTATGTCAGGGATAAACAGGATTGATTTGCCCGGCCATGCAATCCGGTAACCCACCGTTTCCGTATACTCATGCCGGTGTGGAACAAGCAAAGGAGTAACGCTGATACGTTCGTTGATTTGTATGGCGGAATCAGCTTTCATTTTTTGCAGTTTTATATTTTGCAATTGTACCAGCTGGCTCCATGGTCCGTTGTTTTGAAGGTAGGTCGTCATTTCAGGCATGGCAAACACCTTCATGCCCTTTGCATTCATGCTTTCGCGGCCGAGGTACATCAGCCCGGTATAATGGCCAATATGTGCATGCGTGAGAAAAATTCCATCAGGCATTTTTGGCGCCTGCAGCAGGCTGTCTAGCAGATGCACCTGGGCAGGAAAATCGGGAGTACAGTCAAATACAAAGCGCTCTCCGGATACAGGATCGATTACCGCGATGCTGGAAACAAAATGTTTGGGCTCTTTGCCTTCATAATACAAGCGGCAACATGTTTTCTCACAGGCAATGTGCGGATATCCTGCATCCTGCGCCGTGCCTAGAATGATAAGGTAGGGTGAAGGAGGCAATGCTTCAGTCCCTTTCTTAAAGAAGACAATCAGAAGCAACAAGAGTAAGCAGTTTAAGAAAAGTGGTTTCATCAGACGGATGGGTGAAATGGATGGTAATGAAAATTTTTTCAGCAGGTATTGTCAGATGTACAAAGAACTAATGCAGCGGACGTTTCTTAATCATACCTCCTTTGGTGTCTTTAATCGGGTACTGAACCACAAAACAGTCATCATCTATTTTTTCAATTTCCAATAGCAGTTTAAAAACTTCCAGCCGGGTTACAACACAGAACAATACTTTGCCATCATTGCCTTCAGCGCCCTTCTTGCCAAAACCCTTTTCGGATTTCAGTACGGTTACCCCTCTGCCCAGTTTATTTATGATCTGATCTTTTATCTTTTCTGAGTGCCTGGAAACAACCATTACACCAATATATTCCTCAATACCATTAATAATAAAATCAACAGTCTTTGAGGCGGAGATATAGGTAAGCATGCAATACATCGCTGTTTCGACACTTACCAGGATGGCCGCTACAGAGAACAATACGATGTTAAAGGTGGCGATAAAATCACCAACTGTCAAACTGGAACGCCTGCTTACAGAAATGGCCAACACTTCCGAACCGTCAATTACGGCACCGCCGCGAATGGAAAAACCAATGCCCGCACCCAGAAAGAATCCGCCAAACACTGCAATGAGGAGTTTGTCGCTGGTGATGGTGGGTAGTTCTATAAAATGAACTAAGAGTGCCAGTGAGATAATCGCCATTGCACTTTTTACCGCAAAATTCAATGAGATCTGCCGTGCACCTAAAAAGGATAAAAGGCAGGTTAATGGCAACAATAAGAATGGACAGATTTGTTTTAGTCAGTATTTCAACCAGCAGCGACAAGCCCATTGCTCCGCCATCGAGGAAATTGTTAGGTAGTAAGAATCCCTTTAATCCGATACTGGCCATGGTGACGCCAATACCAATAAATATTGCATCACTGATATTACTTAGTAAAACGAGTTTGGCAATATGTGAACCTGCTGTAAGTTTCCTGGTTACAAGCTTTATCATTTCATTCCGGCTCTTTTGCAATTTTTTTCAATATACTGAATTTAGCCCGGTATCTTATAGAGTAACTGTCATGCTGATGAAAATAATCCTGTGCACACCATGCATGCAGGCGCTTCGAAACCTGTTGTATGGACGCCAATGCTTCTCGCGCTTCCTGGAAAATTTGTTTTCCGAAACTGGCAGGAAACGCACATTCTTGCAGTTTTCCCTTTCGTGAAAGTTGTTTGATGAAACTCACAGGCGGCATACGTAAGCCCTTCCAGGAGGAATACCGGTGTTTGCTACTTGCAGGCCGGGAGTGCCGGTTGTCATTCTTTACCGGTGTTACTAACCGAATGGATTTTTAAATTGCGGATACCTTTCTTTCCGTTAGCGGTGATTTTTAATATTTTCAATTTTTCGTTTGGGAAAATCTGGTTGGTCAGGGAATATCTCCCTTCATTAATAAGTATTTCTACGGAAGATTGGTCAGTAATTAGTTGGAAATTGCGGAAGGGTTCATCTAATAACAGCGTTTGTTTTTGACCGGCGAACTGGTCACTGAAATCTGTTTTCCCTGACTTGCTTTTATCAATAATCACCTGTTTGCCATTGCAGGTGAGCTGGAAAATATCTCCGGCATCATTGGACAGCGCTACCGACAGCGTATCGGTTTTTTCGTCAACTTCAAAATAGATGCCGGCCTGCGACAAGGTTTCATCAACGGTTTCAAAAGGCATTTTTACACTCTTGAAACTATGCATGGGCTTTTGTATCGAAAGAAACTGCGATATGATTTGCTGTTTGATGAAGTACTGTTCCTTTTCATACACCATGGTCAGTTCCCTTGGAAGGGTCATCGCGCTTCTCCAAACGGAAGTTGGGGTAATCGTTGCATATTGCCAGTTGCTCATCCAACTCAGAAGTATGCGTTTGTCTCCGGGTACGTTATCGAACGTAACTGCGGCATAAAAATCTTTTCCATAGTCAAGCCAGCCACCGTTGCCTTGCGGGGTAAATGTTTTTCCATTAAAGTCACCAATAAAATAGCGGGTGCCTGTTCCTCCGTTGGGTGCGTTGACGGTTTGGCTGACAATCATCACCCATTTGGTTACTTCACCGCTTTGCAGGGGAAACAGGTCCGGGCATTCCCAAATACCATATTCATCGGCTACATCAGGAAGGTAATCGCTTTCGAAGCGCCAGTTTTTCAGATCAGGAGAAGAAAATATTTTGATCCGGTCACCGGCTGCTAAAACCATATTCCACCGGTTTGTGGTTTTGTTCCAGAAAACTTTAGGGTCTCTGAAATCCTGTTCGCCGGAATTATTCAGGACAGGGTTGCCCTGGAACTTCGTCCATGTTTTTCCTTCATCCAAACTATAAGCAATACCCTGGCTTTCCGTGTTTTTGCGGCCTTGCTTCCAGATGGCATCATTGTGATAGGTGAAGATGGCTACCATGGCATTGTTGCCGAAACCTGATGTGTTGTTTTTGTCGATCACTGCGCTGCCGGAAAAGATCCATCCCAAACTATCAGGATACAATGCAATCGGCAGGTGCTTCCAATGCAAAAGGTCTTCGCTTACAGCATGTCCCCAGTGCATAGGACCCCAAACAATATCATCGGGATAATATTGATAGAAGAGATGGTATTTTCCATTCAGGTAGACGAGTCCGTTTGGATCATTCATCCATCCGGTTTGCGGCGTAAAGTGAAATGCAGGCCGGTAAGGTTCATTATAGTTGCCGGTATATATTTTTTCCTTTTGTGAAAATGCAAAGAATGGAATGAACAGGAAGAACCACCAGGTATTTGATTTCATCACTGCATGTTGATTTGGTGAGGTTTATGTCTTTCTAATCATGCTATGCCGGCAACAGTGTTTCATCTGTATATAAAATTTCCCACTGATGTCCGTCGGGATCGCAGAAACTGTCATAATACATCCAGCCATGGTCTGCGGCTTCCCGGTATCTGCTTGCACCGTTTTCCAGGGCGGTTTTCACGATAGTATTTACCTGATCCCTGCTATCCATTTCTATTGCCAGCAAAACCTGCGTGGTGGAACCATCTGCCACGGGCCTGTTCGTTAAAGTCTGATAAAACTCAGGAGTGATAAGCATGGCATACATACTTCCTTCATTTAGCACGAGGCAGATTGCCTTGTCATCACTGAACTTTTCGTTAAAGGTGAAACCGAGTTTTGTCCAGAAGCCCCTGGTTTGTTTCAGGTCTTTCACAGGCAGGTTTATGTAAATGGCTTTTGCTTTCAACTTATTGCGTTTAGTGTAGTACTTGTAGATTAAAGAGGGGTATTATTTACCATCATGTATTTTTACAGGCTGTTCAGATTACTATCTCTGGTTCCGCCACTAAAATAGAAAAGTAGCGCAATATTTCTTTTAAATGGACTGCATTGAAATTGAGTTAGCGAAATTTAACTGGAGTGTTCTCAAAACAACTGCTACTTTTTTCTGAGTGTTTTGTCTGCATGTGGTTTCAAAAAAAAGTAACCACAAAGAACGCAGAGAAAAATATTTATAGCTCTTGTTTGAAGCAATTCCACCTTTGTGAGCTCTGTGTTTTCAAAAATGGTAACCACAAAGAGCACAGAGAAAAATATTTGTAGATCTTGTCTGATGCAATTCCACTTCTGTGTACTCTGTGGTTTCAAAAAAGGAAACCACAAAGAACCAGAGAAAAATATTTATAGCTCTTGTTTGAAGCAATTCCACCTTCGTGAACTCTGTGGTTTCAAAAAAGGTAACCATAAGGAATACAGAGAAAAAAACGTATAAATCTTGTTTGAAGCAATTTCCCTTTTAAGATTGACCCGCAACTGTCAATCATCACTGCTGACCATTTACTTTGTTTATTACTTGTGTTATATTTATTGCTGCAATTGCAATTCACTGATCACCGGAAAATGATCGGACGGAAAATGGCTGCCTTCAAAATCGGTGAGGGTTGCGTGATTGCGAACTGATATACCTGCCGAAATGAAAATGTAGTCGATTCGCCCTCCGGCAATTCCTTCTTTGATATCAAAACCGCAGAACGTGGGTATGCTGCCATGATGGGGCATTCGCGAAGTGTACATGGCATCAGAGAAGGCATAAACGGATAACTCACTCAAACCGGTAAGTATTCGGATTGGAGTTTCATTTTCTTCTGAATTAAAATCGCCGGTGAGTATTACCGGAGTATTACCGGCAATCCGGTAAATCTGCCGGAGCAGGAGCCTGGCACTTTCTTCCCGTGCAACTTTTCCTATATGATCAAAGTGAGTATTAAAGACAAAGAATATCATTTTGCTTTCACGGTCTTTTAATTTCACCCAGGTACAAATGCGTGGCAGTGCTGCATCCCAGCCCTTGCCCGGTTGTTGTGGTGTGGGTGACAGCCAGAAAGTGCTGTCGGCCATCTTTTCATACCGCTTTTTATTGTAAAAAACCGGGCTGAATTCACCTCCTTCCTTACCATCATCACGGCCAACGCCGGAATAGCTAAAGTCTTTAAGCGCGCTGTCCAGGTAGCTGATTTGCCTTAGTGTTACTTCCTGCAAACCTATGATGTCCGGATGATGATACCGGATTATGGAATTGATAAATTTCTTCCGGTGATCCCATTTCACTGCTCCGGTATCTGCTGCTCCTGCGTAACGAATATTATAAGTCATCACCCGGAGCACAGGCATTTCCTGTGGTGCATTTTTAGAAGAAGAAATCGGGTTCAAAGAGGATATTATGCTATTCGCTCCAATTGCATTGCCAGCGAAAAAGAGCATGACGCAGCAACCAATCAGGGTAATATAAAACGTCAGGAATCGACACGCTACTGTGATTTTATTCGTGAATGTGAGCATGAGTATGTAAGGATGGAAAATTGATGAAGAGTAAAGATGGAAAAAATAGTCGCTCAAAAAGAAAAGCCGGGGATTTGTCAGGAAGATTGAATGTCACACATTGGGATCATGTTTGGTTTGAACGGAAGATTGAGCTGAGCCGGCCGAAAATGGTATTCTTCAACCCAGCAGATCAATCACCTGGCCCACATTACTGTTTTCACGCAACCTGATGACCATCAATATGGCATTTGTTGCGAATCCTTTGGGGCCTGCCACTTTATTCGCCAATGCCGCTATTTCCTGATCACGTTTCTGAATGGCTGTAATTTGTTCCGAAGCATGCAGCGTATTCAGATATAATGCGAACTGCCAGGCTTCATTTCGCGCGATGCTCATACTGAAGTTGATAACAGCATCGTCTGTTTTTTTGCTGATGCTGTTCAGAAAACCAATCCATGGCGACAGGGTATTCATGTTTTCCTGCAAAGGCAGGAATAGTTCGGCAAGAATAGTATTGATCATTTCAAAATCGAGCTGCAGCGCTAGCAGTTTCTCTCCCGGGCATGTTTGCTGCGCAGCGATACCCAGGTCGAGATTGATGTGTGCATTGATGCCAAGTAAGAGATGTTGCAGGATTAATGGTTTCCAGAGCGGTGTTATTTTAAAAGCGGAAGCCCACGAAGCCGTAACAGGCATCCCGCTCTGCAACTGATCATATGCCTGAAGAAAGCGATTGGCAAATGCCACATCAAGCGCTTCCATTCGTGCACCGTCCAGGAATCTTCCTTGCGCTATGCCTTCTTTAACCCGTACCGTTACTTTATGGTATAAAGACGTGAAGTAGCCGATGCGGTTCGACGTACTTTTCGATGTTGATTTAATTGCAGCAAGGCGTGCGATGACTTCATCAATAGTCTGAGCCATTAATACCTGATTTCGTGTAAAGATGAAGAAATCCATTCATGATGCAGCATAATCAATACCTGCCAGCAACTGCACTTGTTAGATGCTATAATGGAAATCGTGGCCCTCTATTCCTTCTGTGTTCTTTCAGGCGTATCAATAAGCCTGAAGTAATTAACCTGAAACAGGCTGTCTTTTACATGTCCCTGCACTTCCGCTTTGCGTATGGCTTCACAAAAACCATCGCTGGCATGCGCATCACCAAATGAATCGATATGTGCGCCATCCGCAAAATAGGCTTTACCATCAATCCGAATGGCAAGTGTGCAACCCTCGCCGGGTAATCCAAACTTACATTGACCGCAGGAAGCTTCCACCACAAGTAATGGCTGACGGGGATTCAATTTACCGGAGATGGCCGTAGGTTCCTGGCAGAATGCAGCCGTCAATACATGAAGGAGAAAAAAGACATACAGCAAAAATTTCATGACAATCCGTGTGGTGTGCAATAAAGTAAAGATGATGCCCCAATATAAAGGATCCGGATGATACATTCAAACTAAATAGAAATGAGGTGGACTGCAAATGTCGTCACATCCGGTGTACCCATTGTATGCCATATTGGCGAGGGAAATTACGGATTAAGCCAGGCCTCTCTAATGAGTAGCTGTTCGGGGGAAGGGTCCTGTAAGAATTCCAGGACATGAAACTCAGCGCTCTTTGATTTGAACACTTTCTCTTTCAAAACAACTGGTTTCTCTTTGCCATTTGCCTTTATCCGGTTCACCTCAACGGTAATCCGGTCTCCTTCCTTGACTGTAGCAAGCCAGTTGTTCCGAAACTGCAGAAAATTTGCAGCAAAGATTTCTGTACCGTTTATAGAAACAATCTCATCGCCTTCACGATAACCAACTGCGCGGCCCAAATCATTCATGGAGGAGACATCCGTAATTCTTACCCGGCCCGTTGCAGGATCTTCGGTGGCGCCAATCTTGCCGAAACTGAAATCACTTGTTGTTACTTCCGGTTTATAACTAACTCCTGCCAGCTTCAAAGTTTCTTCATAAGGCAACGGGGTGCTTCCTCTGACATATGTTTCCAGGAAAGCTGTAATGGCCGGCGACGTGAGTGCGCCTATCGTATCGAACAGTGTTGTATCCTGGAAGGGTTTGTCTTTACCGTACCGTTTGCTCAGGTCGCTTATCAGTTCCTGCAGGCCATACTTTCCGGAAGACCCGTGCAGCAATTGGATATCCAGGCACATGGCTATCAGGGCTCCTTTCATATATACATTAATGAATTGATCTTTATAGGTGGTAAGGCAACCTTTGCTCATTTTTGTAAATGGCACGGTATCGTTGAAAGAGGTTGTGGCGGTTAGAATCTTATCCCGAATCTCGGCAAGAAATGCCTCACGCGACATCAGACCATACTTTTCCTGAACAAGGTAAGCATGGTATTCTGTTGTCCCTTCATAGAGCCACAGATGTTCCGACATTTCCGGATTGCTAAAATCAAAAAAATGAATCTCTTCCGAGTGGATGTTAAGCGGTGTAATGATGTGAAAGAATTCATGGGCGGCAAAATGTATAAAGAAGTTCATGAAAATATCCGGATCCACTTCCGGCAAATAATACATGGAACAATAGGAGTGTTCCAGTGCCCCCTGACTGCCTGAGATACCTTCATCATGGTCAAGATAGATGATGAAGGCATACTTGTCTACCGGCAGTTGTCCACCAAGGTACTTCCCCTGTGCCTGCAGCAGGGTGTCCATTTTGCCGGCAATAAACTTAGCTGCGACCATTTTGGAAGGAGAGTAGACGGAGATCAACACACTGCAGTTACCCACTTGCACCGTAGCGGTATCAGGTACATTATACATGAGCGGATGATCGGCCAATGCATGATAGGAGGGTTGGCTGTACAGGTCTTTCGCCGGATTGTCATCCAAATCAGTCATAGAGGTGCTTCCATAAAAATCAGGGCGGTGCAGTACGGTTACCTCATAGGGTATGAATTGCATTTTTTCAAAATAACCTATGCAGGTGAAGGTATTCAACACGTAGTTGCTGTCAAGTTGTATGTTGCTCCCGGCAGGTTCGAATACAGGATTGTCTTTATCGTGTGCATCAAAGGAATCATTGATGCGATAAGTGATTTTCGCAAGCTTTGTTGCTTCATTGATAGTCCAGGTATTGATGTCATGACGAAGCACGGGCAGTGCATCGCCGTTTTGATCCAGGGCCTTAAAGTTTTCAATAAACCTGCCGAAGTCATAAATAGCATAGGTGCCGGGTACAATTTTGGGCAGAGAGTAGTTTATTGTAGCTGCAGCAATGCGTGGGCAGTCAAGTGTAATTGCTACCTGGTCGCTGCTTCCATTTACAAGATCCACGGTAAATCGATAACGGTCCTGTGCAACTGAACGCATGGCACTGCATGAGGCGACCGCCAACACCATGCAGATTACAGAATACTTATGTAGTAAGGGCATATCTTTTTTTATCAGGGAATCAAAAATGATGAATGAATTTGAATGCTGAAAGCAGAGGGCATTGATTTATTTATTAAATGTCTTGCAGGTTGCCAAACAGTGAAACTGCGCCGTTTTGCTGTATGCTGGCTAAACTGGGGATAGATGTAAGGGAATTTTTACAACCAGAAACCAACAAATTACCGGTTGAAAGCCGTCAACGGTTTAGCTTGCTTGTTTCTGAGATGCGATCCACTTATCCATCTTTGCTTCCAGCACCGCAATGGGAAGGCAACCGTCTTTGAGAATTTCATCATGAAATTTAGAAACGGAAAACTGTGTACCTAATTCCTGTTCCGCTTTCTTACGTAATGCCATTATTTTAAGTTGCCCGATCTTGTAACTCAGTGCTTGTCCGGGAATGGCCATATATCGTTCAATCTCTGCCGTGATATCGGACTTTGATTCTGTTTCATTTTCCATAGAGTATTGAATAGCTTGCTCCCGGGTCCAGCCTTTTGTATGAATACCGGCATCAACCACCAGCCTGATGGCGCGGTGCATTTCAGCGCTTAACATTCCGAAGTATTGGTAAGGATCGGTATAAAGTCCCAGCTCTTTCCCTAACGATTCACAATAGAGCGCCCAGCCTTCACCATATGCGCCATACCAGATAAACCGGCGGAAATCAGGCAGGCTGTTATTCTCCTGTTGCAAAGAGTTCTGGTAATGATGTCCCGGAATGGCTTCATGCAGAAACAGGTCTTCCATGGAGATATTGTTGAATCGGGTAGGGTCCACTATGGGAACATAAAAAATACCGGGACGTGAGCCATCCGGAGTGCCCTGGCTGTATTCAGCGCTGGCGCTGGCTTCACGAAATGCTTCTGTTTGCCGCACCTCAAACGCAGTTTTTGGGAAAACGGTAAAGAGCTTATTCAGGAAAGGCTTTTGTTTTTCTTCAATAGCACGGTATGCATTCAGCACTTCTTCGTCTGTCTTAAACGGAAAAAATTGCGGGTCGGTACGAATGAATTCAAAGAACTGCGTAAGGCTGCCCTTAAAGCCCACTTCCTTCATCACATTTTCCATTTCCTGCCTTATTCTCTTTACTTCTGACTGGCCGAGCGCAAAAACATCATCTGCACTCATGTTTGTCGTGGTCCAGTTCCTGATAAGAAATTGGTAATAATCTGTGCCGCCCGGAATATTGGAAATTCCATCAGATGTTCTGCAGGCAGGCATATATTCATCCTTAATAAAATCATGCAGCTTTTTGTAGCTGGGGTTGATTTGCTCATTCACCGCTTTAGCATAGAGCGTGGAAAGCCGTTGTTTATCTTCATCTGTAAAATCAGCATTTTTCAAATCAAGGATGGGTTGATAAAAGAGGTTTTCCGGAACAGGCTTGTTGTAAATGCTTTTTAATTGTGGAAGCACTCTTTCCATCAGTATTTTAGGGTAGACAATGCCTTGTGCCATTCCTTTTCGCATATTTTCGATAGCAGTATCGCACCAAATGGTAAATCCGTTAACTCTGCCCAGCCAGTCTTCATAATCTTTTACCGTCTTAAAAGGCTGGTCGCCGGTTCCTGACCCGAGTTGGCCCATCACCAGATGCATACTCCAGAACTGATTAATGGGCATGAGCTCTTCCGGATACGTCATTTCTTCCAACGACATGGTAAGCTCCCATTTCAGCACATCATAACTCATCTGGTCGTTCTCACTCAGTTGTTCACGGTCGTACAGCGCCAGGGAGTCGAGATAGCCCTGCAGCATTTGTTTTTCAGCAGCCCGAAAGGTCTTGGAAAGATTATTGGGAAGCTGATCGTTGTATCGGTTATCGCCAATTTGAGTGGCTTCCAGCGGATTTAGCTTTAAGTGGTCTTCATAATAGGCTTTGAGCAAAGGTTGCAGTGAGCGTGTTGTTCCTGCTGTACCACCCGCATTTTTTGCGTTATCCGAACAAGCAAATAACAGCAGGCTGCTGCAAATGATCAGGGTAACTGATTTGTAGAGATTCATTAACTGTTAGTTTAGGGTAAGATAGTTAGTTTGCCAAAAAATGAAACTACCCGGCCGTATGGCTTACGGGACATTGCCACAGGCCAGGTAGTTTACCAAACCAACCATGAGAATTATTGCCTGCGCAACTGAACAGATAGTTTTTACAGTTGTTCAGGCAGCATCAAAGAAAGGCTGGTGCTGCGAATGCTGAAAATTATTTAGACCAATACATCTATTGATTAGACCAATAAGGCGCCAGCGGATTATAACAGCCGCTTTTCTTTGCCGGTAATTCGTAGTCAATATATTGTTATAATGGGGCATGTTGCAGCATCAGATAAATACCGCGCCGACAGTTTTAGAGAGCAAGGTATTTTTTGTCGATGGATTGAAAGATTTTGTCTATAAATTTATTGCAGCATCTGCAATGAGGTTACTTTACAAAACCGTATGGAAACAACAGCTCAGGATCTCTTAGGCCAATGGAAGGAAAAAGTGCAACAGCCGCAGGTATTACGGGTGCTGATGCATGTTGGTTTTTGGCTCTTCTGGCTCTTCCGTACTTTTTATGATATCGTTTCCCTTTATGGCTGGGGTCCGGGAGAATTGTTGTTTATGCTTGTGTATGCAGCAACGCAGATTCCTATGATGTATTTTCATTTGTACTTCCTGGTACCGCAGCTGCTCAACAAGGGCAGGTATGTGATTTATGCATTGAGTACCATCGCGCTGGTGTTTGCGTATTCTTATGTCAATTACAACCTGCTAAACCTGATTCCTGCTTCAATATCAACGGCCGGCCTCATTGATTACATTAACCAGCTTAATTCCCGGTATGACGTCATTGAAGGCTTTTTTACTCTGGTGATAACCTATTCTATTAAGTATGCCGGACAGGTAAGGTCAACGCAAACACGCTTGCTGAAGTTACAGCGCGACAATCTGACCCTGGAACTGAATGCATTAAAGGCGCAGATTAATCCGCATTTCCTGTTCAATACCCTCAACAATATCTATTCGCTGGCATTGCGCAAGTCGGATAAAACGGCCGATATGGTTTTACGGCTTAGTGATATGATGCGCTATGTTTTGTATGAATGTAATTCGGGCGCGGTGGCACTGGAACGGGAAGTGGAGTTTGTTACCAATTATGTAGAATTGGAACGCATACGGCATGGTAACCATGTTTCCATCAATTATACGCTGCATGGTGATACCGAAGACAAATGGATTGAACCGCTATTGCTCATTCCGATAGTAGAAAACAGTTTTAAGCATGGTATTAATGCACAAATGGAAAACAGTTACGTCACGATAAAGCTGGATGTGAAAGAAGATGCATTGAGCCTTTCAGTAGAAAACAGCATTCCGGTAAATGGATCGATGCTGAAAGAAAAAGGAGGCATCGGTTTGGACAACGTAAGGAAACGGCTCGAACTCATCTATCCCGGCAAACACACCCTGGAGATTGCACCCTATAATGACCGATTTTTAGTAACCCTTCAGTTAAATCTTTTGTAACCATGCTGAAATGTATCATAGTAGATGATGAGCCTCTTGCACAGGAAGTGCTGGAGAACTATATCCAAAGACTGGCAGGTGAGTTAAATCTCATCAAGAAATGCAGTAATGCACTCGACGCCTTTGAGTCGTTGCACAATGAGAAGATTGATCTTCTGTTTTTAGATATTCAGATGCCGGTAATTGATGGTCTTTCCTTTTTGAAATCATTGAAGAATCCGCCGTCAGTTATTCTTACAACAGCCTATCCCAATCATGCGCTGGAAGGGTTTGAACTGGATGTGGCGGATTATCTTCTAAAACCGATCTCTTTTGAACGGTTCCTGAAGGCAGTGAACAAGGTGATTGAACTGCGCAAGTCGGGGATTAACGGAGAAGGAAGTACGGAATATATGTTTGTGAAAGTTGACAGCAAGCTGGTGAAAGTGAATTACAGCGATATTATCTACATTGAAGGCATGAAGGACTACCTGAAGATTTTCGTCAAGGAGCGTCCTTTGGTTGTGCATCAGACCATGAAAAAGATAGAAGACCTTCTTCCTAAAAATAAGTTTGTAAGAGTGCACAAATCATACATCGTTTCTATCGGCGCGGTTAATTCCATCGTTGGCAATTTTATTGAGATCAACGGCAAGGAAATTCCCATAGGTGCAAATTATAAAGAGTTTTTATTGAAAATGGTGTTTAAGATGAATAACTGAAGCACTGAAAAGAGGCTGTTTTCGGGTTGATTTTTTCGGTCAGACTCTTCCGGCAAGTTGCAATGCATCTGATTCATACACCACTTGCTCACGTTCGTCATCAGCCAGCGCAATCATAGCTCTTGCCACCGTTTCCGCACTGATGGGCCGGTACTTCCGGAGGTTGCCGGTCATAAATTGAGCAACCACGGTGGCGAAGAAAATGCCCACTTTTTCACCCAAACGAAATTCCTTTCGTTGTCCTGTTAAGATAGAAGGGCGAAGTATTTTAATACGTTGGAATGGCAATAGCTGCAGGTCCCGCTCCATTTCTCCTTTGGTTTGCAGATAAAAGTTTCCGGATTGCGCATCGGCACCGATTGAGGAGACCACGAGTATTCTGGTAACACCCTGCTGCACCGCGATACGGGCAATCTTCAAGACCAGTTCATAATCAATCGCGCGGAAAGCAGCCTGGGAGCCTGCTTTCCGGATAGTGGTACCCAGGCAGCAGAAAAGAACATCTCCGGTAATTAAATTTGCTGCTTCCTCCGGCTTTTTAAAATCGATGACATAGTTGGTAATCGCATCTGCCTGTTGCGAAGCCTGACGCGTGAAAGTGACGATTTTATATGCGGGGTTTTTCTGAAGCAACTGAAGTACTTTGTTTCCGATTAACCCGGTACTTCCAAAAATCAATGCCTGTTTCATGTAACGTAGTATAGTTTACAGGTGACGGTTTGACGCGTGCAGTTCCGAAAACAGCAGTCAGTTTTTAATTCTCTCTTCCACTTTTTCAATTAACCATTTCCGTTCGGCCAGGTGCCTGCTTTTTTTTAATTGCAAAAGCAATTGCTGCAACCGCTTTTGCTCATTTGATTTTGAATTCATCAGTTTATACAGGAAGTTGATGAAATTCTGATTGTTCTTTTTATGCACATCAGACGTCTCCGCATTCCGGTGAATGAATACCCTGAATGCATTCATGGCTGAATCAAGCAAGTCCCATTCTTTTAATTCATAGAAGGTTTCTATCAGCAGCTTCTTGCTGTCAATTTTATAGAAGATATTCAGGTATTCAACCTGCTGGAGCAAGGTGAGCACCTGATCATATTGCTGCCTGTAAAAATGCAACTGCGCCATCGAATAGTTAAAGGCATCTTCCCTGATTTCTGCCGGTACAATATGCTGTTTCTTGTCCTCCAGGAATTTTTGTGCAAGGGTGTCTTTGCCCATCCGGATACAAAGCGTGACGAATGTTTTCACTTCTCCGGAGGCAATTTCAGGAGCCGCCAGCAGCCTGCGTTCCAGCAACATGAAAAGCATTTCATAATATTCTTCGTTACCGGTATTAATCTGCCTGATGCAATGGTTCTCTAATATTTTGTTGAACGTATTCAGTTCATGAGGGCCAAGCTGTTTTTCATATTGATTCAGTAATTCAAATAAACGGCGAAACTGCAGTGCCGTATCTTCTCCGGTCAGCAACAAAATGCTGTAGCTGTAACCCAGTATTACCTGGTTGTCCGGGAACGTCTTGCTTTTCAGGCTTTGGCGGATCTCTTCCAGGAAGGACTGATCCGTCTCGCTTCTGTATATTAAGTTGTTACTGATGCGTACACAAAACAATTTCAGCTTATTCAGAAAATAGAATGCCTCCAGATTTTTGAAGAGGGCATCCAGCGCATAATCTTTTGATCGTTTGGCAAAGTAGTTACTCTTCATTTGCTCTACCCGGAACTGCAGGTAGAAATAGGTTTCGTTGTGATAGGGAATGGCGTTTACCTTACGGGTAAATTCTTCAATACGCCGCAAGGTATAGTCGTTGTTTTCCGCTTTAATAAAATGTTCAAGTTGCAGCATTTCCGATTCATACGGAGCAGCAAGCTGCATCTTGGTGCTGATATACTGATTTGCCAGTTTTAACAGGTCACTTTGCAGCAACCGCAACTTCGTATCGTTGTAAGGATCACCTTTAAACAGCTTTGTAAAAAGTTGCTCTTTCTTTAAACGGGGTGATGTAAACGCAGGGGAACAGGAGAGGATAAGTTCCAGCAATTCCTGGCCTTTATCGGTAATGGGTACCAGTCCGGACTGGCTGAACCGCAATAACTCACCTAATTCCTTGCGGTTAAGGGTTCTGAGAGTTTTAATGAGCTTCGTTTCATGCACAAGGGTTCAACGGCATTTGATCGTGAAAAGTCGACGTCTAAAAGTCTTCGTTTTTGGTTACACTTCAAAAAAAATGTAATGAAATATTTGCCGCTTCATTTACTATATATGCGGCAATTTGCGAAATTTAAAGCAATATTCAAGTTGAAACACTACTGCCATGAACCTAAGGAATCTTAATTCGATACTATTACTTTGTGCTGCGTTGCTGATTGCCTCCGTAAAGAGTGGATTTGCCCAGCCATGTATTCCCCCGCTGAAGCAGGTTGTATTGTACGATACGGTGGGTAATTTCTACGTTTATTGGAAGCCTTCTACATCAACACCTTCCATTGATTACAAGGTGCAGGTAATGTGTGTTGGTATGCCGTCGTGTTTTTTTACGGTATCGGTTACGGAAGCTAATGTGCTAAAAATGAATGGAGGGTACCTGGGCGTCAAAATACCTCCTTTGCCGGCAATTGTATCTACCGTGAAGCTGAGCATTCTCAACCCCGATTGCCCGGATCAGTTTATGTTTGCCTTCGTACTCTCATTGGATATCATAACCGATAACCTGGATATTGCCGTTGGATCCTGTGATGGGGATACATGCAAACTGGTGGTCAACAAATGGACCAAGTTGAAAAAACTGACCAGCTATGCCAAAGATAAATGCGGCGCCGGTGGTCCAGGTATTGCTCCTTCTACAGTAACTGCCATCGATGCACCGATCGATATTCTCCTGCGAAAAGCCGCTAATGGTAACTGGCAGATGAAGAGCGTAGATTCGCTGGTATGCGATTCCTGTTATGTCTTTAATTTCCAGGTAACCTGCTCTGATGGCAACATTTATTTTGTGCAGGATACCATTTGCTTTAATTACACCGGACCCGACCTGGGGTGCAGGATAATTGGTGAAATGCCCGGTGGGGGGGCATTCAATATTTATCCCAACCCGGCCGCAAATGTATGTACCATAGACCTGGAACTCATGCAAACCTCCGACGTGAGTGTAGTACTCTACAATGCAATGGGGCAGCAGGTTAAGGAAGTGATGCCGGTGTTAAACATGGATGCCGGGCAGCAGGAGATTGACTTTAACGTGGCTGACCTGACTCCGGGAATATATATAGTGGAAGTGCGGGTGAATGGGCAGGTGATCAGGGCCAAACTCTCCAGGTTTTAAAATAAAATAGACTAAATGCAATGCCCCCGATTCCGGGGGCATTGTTGTTTTAACACCATGCCAGAGCCTACAGCAGCCGGATATTGTAATTGCTAACCGGTAGGAAGCGAAGCTACTTTTGGTTCATCAAAAACGGCGGAAGCTGAAAAGCCGGAACAGAGTAAGCGCTCACTTCAAACAAAAACAACTATGAAAAAGCAAATTACTTCTCAGGTGTTGCTGATCCTGCTTGTATCAGTCATCACTCATTTCGGACTGCATGCCCAAACGTTTCAGAACACCTACAACCCCGGCGGCGATGATAATTATGTTGCCGGTGTTGCTGTAGCCAACGATTACTGGGTAGTTGGAAATACCAATAGTTTCGGTCCGGCTGCCGGAACAGAACACATCCTTTTATCAAGATATAACGGTGCCACCGGCGCCAGCACCTGGGATCGCAAATACTATAGCGGTGCCAATACCAGTATTTCCTATACTGCGACCGACATCCAGGCCGGATATGGCAACCTGACTCCATCCATCAGCGGCCCCTTGCCCTGCAATGTTATTGCATGCCCCGTATTTGCACCACCGGTAAACGCGGTAGCAGTACCGAAATCAAAAAATTACTTTTATGTAACCGGTTACTACAAGGATGCTGCTTTTGGTGTGCGCAGGCCGTTTATGCTGAAATTGGGCAACAACGGCAATATCCTTTGGGTGCGTACCAACATTTTTGCTGCAGGAGCAATCTATGATGAAATAGGTGTTTCGGCAGAGTCTTGCCCGAATGGTGATATGATGATGGTCTCTTCCGTTACCAATCCTGTCACCGGGCTAACCTTCCCGGCAATCACAAGAGTAGATATCAACGGTGTACTGTTGTGGAGGTATTTTTATAATCCGGTAACCTTTCAGCCGCAATGTAATTTTATACCCCGTCAATCCTGCGTGTATCGCGAGTTTGTTAACGGAACACCCAACGATCCCATTGGAATTACCATAACAGGGGAGAAAAATACACCGGGCGCGATTGGCTCCAGCCATTTTGTGATGCGTGTGAAGTATGATGGTTTGATGTTGTGGAAAATGGAATATCCGATGATTACCGCTACCGGTCTTGTAACCAACGATGAGGGTTGGGATATTATGGTGGAAGATGAAGCCGTAGGTGCAGCAGCTACCGTAGATAACTTTGTAATCACCGGATTATCGAATGCCGTAGGCACCGGAGCTACCCCTGGCTGCCTTGGTTTTCTCTCCCGCGTTAATGTAAACACAGGGGCCTTTGTGAATGCACACCGTTTTGGTACACCCGGAAGTACGTTTCCTCCGGCTCCGCTTACCTATGGCCAGGGCATTTACCAGGCAAGGATGGTTGCGCAGAATGTAGTAATTACCGGCGGTGTGAATGATCCCAATAATGGTATTTTTTCTGATACCTACCTTCTTGAAATGGACATTACCAATGGTACCTTAATCAACGCACATCACTACCCGCTCACCACTCCCAATTACCCTCGCACAGAAAGTGTGGTTTCGGTTAATTCAGGCTATCCTACAACCGGTTACTTTATCAGTACGAATGCTTTTGATCCGTACGGACTTGGAACCCTGACGGATGGACATGTAATTAAAACCGACGGTTTGGGAAGGGTGAATTCCACTGCATGCCATTCCGATACACTGAAACTGATTATGGATACCGTAAAGTCGAATCCGGTTCAGTTTTGCACAGAACAGGTTTGCGATAACTTCATACAGCATGCGCTGGTGATGAAGAAAAAGGTAAATCCGCATACCCTTTGTTTCTCCCCGACCAAACTGGCTGATGGCATAGAAGAAAGCCTGGAACTGGGCGAGTATGAACTGGGCGTATTCCCAAATCCGGTAACCAACGATGCCAGTATCAAATTACTCTTCACCTCGCTGCAGGCTGGTAACTACTCAATAAAGATCCTGGATATCAATGGCAGGGTAGTAGAAAATGTGAGCAGGTATTTTGAAGCGGGTGATCAGCAGTTCGATATGGAAACACGGCAACTTACATATGGAATATATCTTATTACCATTACAGATGGCGTTCAGACAGGTTCTGCGAAATTTATTAAGATGCAATAAATTCAATTTGTGAACGCATGAAAAAAGCCGTCCCGCATTTTTGCGGGACGGTTTCTTTTTACCCTGAGCTAAGCCGAAGGGTTTACCCTGCGCGAAGTCGAAGGGCATAAATTTTTGCTCCCTGAGCGAAGCCGAAGGGCGCAAAAATTTATTATGTTCTTCCTAAAAATCCGGCGCTTCGGCTCCGCTCAGCGACCGGATTTTTTTTACCCTGTGCGAAGCCGAAGGGTTTACCTTGAGCGAAGCCGAAAGGTTTACCCTGAGCGAAGCCGAAGGGCTGAACGATCTAAACTGGTTTTTCCTCAAAACCACATCTGCCTTTTATTGAAAGCTTAATCTTTCTTTGCTTTAAAAATGTGCAAAAGGAGAAATATCATAGGAGGTAAAGCTTGCAATGGGTCTTTAAATACACCCCAATTGAATATTGATTGAATTGAATGTTGAATATTGAATATTCAAATACAAAATATTCAATATTCAACATTCAATATTCAACACTCAATATTCAACACGCAATATTGAGTATTCATTTTTACGAGAAGATGTAAGAATCTCCCATATTCAAATCCAATAAATTACACCTTCCATTTTATGGTGCAACCCACCGCTTTCGTTTCCTGAGTAGAAACTGCCTTTCCTTCCAGCAAGGCATTCACCGCATCTTCTACATACTTGTGTTGTACTTTGCCGGCATCTTCCGTGTTGTCATCTATGGCTCCGATATAGGCCACGTCATACCCTTTTGCAGTTTTGGTCAACACATAAACATGAGGCGTGCGTGCGGCACCAAATTGACGGGCAACCCCCTGAGTTTCATCAATTACATAGGGGAAAGGATACTTTTTCTCTTTGGCCACCCTTTGCATATTATCAAATGAATCATCCGGCACTTTCACCGGGTCGTTAGGATTGATTGCAATTACCGGATACCCTTTGCTCCTGTACATATTGTCGAGTGCAATTACCCTTTGCTCATAGGCTTTTGCATAAGGACAATGATTGCATGTAAAAATGATGATGCAGCCTTTGTCGCCTCCGTTCTCTTTGAGCGAAACCATTTTATTGTTCACATTTTTAAGGCTGAAGTCTTTCACGGTATCCCCAATCTTATAGCCGGTGGTAGCAGCTGAAGTGAATAGGGAGACCGCAACAACAGCAATGGCAAAACCCTGCATTGATTTTTTCATGATCATAGTTTGTTAGGTGAGTTTAGTGAGTGATTTTTTGGTTGATGAAATCTAAAAGGGCGGCTTCATTTGCAAATGGTTCGTAGGCCGCATGTTTTTCGCCGCCGGGCAATACTAAAAGCGTATAGGGGATTGCACCGGACCAGTCTTTATCAATTGCGTCTATCCATTCACCTCCGGGGGCATTGAGCTGCAACAAGTGTCCACTCATACCCAATCGCTGAATCATCTCTTTAACCTTGGTGGTGTGTGAAAGAAAATCAACAGAAACATAAATGAACTGAAGGTCAGGCACTGCATTCTTTTCTTTTGCGGCGATAAAGTAGGGGAGCTCTTCCACGCAGGGTTTGCACCAGGTAGCCCAGAAGTTAATCAGTTTGGGTTTTTCCGGAGCGGTGGCCATGATCTTTTCCAGTTCCGGAAAACTCACAATTTTAAGTTCCTGTGCAATGCCGGTTACCGGAGTAAGGCTAATAATAAGCATAATCAGTAATTTCATCATGACGCCCCGTACTGTTTTCAAAATTGGTATATTGTTTTCAGCTTAACAGATTGTTTTTCAATAATTCGACCAAAGCGTTGATTTGAAGAACACGTGGAACAGATTATGCGATGAAATTTCACTCTTTCTTCCGGATTCATGGAGATACGGATGCGTACGCAGCTACTTTAAAGCTGTTTTGAAATAGCGTAAGGTGATTTGCTGGGCATCCATTGCAAAATCATTGTTGAAATGAGGATTGGAAGGATTGGCGAAAGCATGGTCTGCATCATATTCCTTTACCGTCAAAGTTTTTCCTGCCGACTTCATGTTCTTTACAAATTCTTCCTTCACACTTTCATTGATCCATTTGTCTTGTTTCGCGAAAATAAATACGGCATCACTGTGCAGGCTTTTTAATTTGGTAACATCGGTCTCTGGCATTCCATAATACATCACACAGCCTTTTACCTGTTTGCCTCCAATTAACGCGGCCTGTAACGACCATCCGCCGCCAAAGCACCAGCCCACCGTGGCAACTTTTGCTTCTTTTCCGACATGGGTATAGGCACCGTTAATAATGCTCCTGATGCGCGCCTCATCAGCAGCCTGCATCAGTTTTCCGGCCTCTTCAGGATTGGCCGTAACTTTTCCATCATACAGGTCGATGGCCATCACATTCACTCCTTTGAGTGAATCGGCATACAGATCGGCCTGCCGTTTTATGTAATCATTCAATCCCCACCACTCCTGGAATACGAAAATATACTTGTTCGATTTGCCTTCAGCGGCAATAAAATAAGCGCTTCCTGTTTTGCCATCAGGAGTCGGGAAAGTTATCATCGTGCCTTTTGCTGCGTAAGTGAGAGCCGCCGGTGATTCATGCGCACCGGAGAAACCATTGCTGCCGGCAAGTGATGCAAAGGAGGCCGTGGCCGAAGGAGCCTGGCAACAACTCTTATGTTGTTGTGCCATTGCTGAGGTGGAAAGGGTAATGAGTGACATGACAAAAAGTTTGAATGTATTCATGATGAAATGATTTTAGGATGTAAAAATAGGTGGAACACCTAAACCGGGCAATTGTTGTTCCAACTTCTCAGAACTTCACCAACTTCCTAAGGTATTTATCAGAAAAGGTTTTCACCTCAACCAGGTAACAACCACCGGATATATTGGAGATATCCACTACAACCGGCTCATAAAAGGAATCAGCGGAGGTATCAAATGTCAGCAACTCTCTTCCGGATAAATCATAGAAAGTGATGCTTTGAACCGGATCGTAATTACCATAATACGCAATGCTGACATAGTCGCCTGCCGGATTTGGAAAGAGGGTCAGTTCAGCAGCTAACAACGGGTCGTAGACCGGAGGAAGTTTTTTCGCCAGCAACCACCTTTCAGGATCAATAAAAATACTGTCGACCGTAAATGAAAATGGGCCGGTAATGTATGTATCATCATTCCTGTCATTTTGAAATACGATCGTAGTATCCTGCAATTCGCCTTTCAGCCTGATGGGTACCGGCATTTCAAAAAAATCAACTGACGGATGATTCTGCGATTGGTGCAGGCTGATGGTTACCTTCCCGTCAGAACGGTTCGCCCATCGGGAAGCATAGGCAGGATATCCTTTTCCATAGAACCAGTCATCGAAAAACTCCGTGAGGCTCTGTCCACTAATGGCTTCAAGGTGTTCCTGCAACTGATAGGTACGTGCAAAACCAAAACAAAGAGCCGGATCATCGATATAATTACGGATGGCCTGGAAGAAATGTTCATCACCCAGTTTCCAACGTAGCATATGTAAGAGGTAAGCTCCTTTGGCATACGATAAAGAGCCACTGAATATACGGCCGACATTAGTGGTATCTTCACAAAAAACAGATCCGGTAGAATCCTTAAAAGCCCTGTTCTGTTGTGTTTCTTTAAATGCCATCCAATAGTCGGGAGCAATGTATTCATACGCAAGACCGGATAAATACGTGGCAAAACCTTCGTTGAGCCAGATATCTTCCCAGCTTCCACAGGTAATTTTATTTCCAAACCACTGATGGGCCAATTCATGTGCTACCAGCTCAAAGAATCCGGCATTGGCAACAAAACTCATGGTTTGATGCTCTTCTCCGCCGCCCCAGTTCCACTGTGCATGACCGTACTTTTCTTCATGGAAAGGATAATCACCAAACAGGTCGGAGAATAAAATGAGAAACTTACCAATCAGCGTCGTGTCATTCATATATGATGCGGAATCTTCCGGATAGATGTATTGTAACACCGGGACATTGTTACCGCTGTTTAATGCTACATTTTGATGTATGACTGAATAGTTGGTAACGGCCAGTCCAATCAAATACGTGACGATAGGGTAGCGGTGGCGCCAGTGAATAATTTTATCATTGCTTCCCGGAACGGGGGTCTCGCTCATTAAAATACCGGCGGTACCCACGTGATTTATTGCCGGTGTTTGTATGAAGAGATCAATGGAGTCTAGCTTATCAGTCAAACTGTTTTTGCAAGGAAACCAGTCGCTGGCGCCATACGGCTCAGAGAGTGTCCAGATAATAGGTTGATCATCGTGGGTTTCCTGCACAAAACTTCCGAAACCGGTAGAGGCCGGCTTGCCTTCATAGCAGAGTGTAATAGAATCCTGAATTCCGGTTGGAACAGTCTGTGGCAATGGAAGTTGAACTATGTTATT
>CAZGBP010000051.1:0-25586 GCA_964524035.1 uncultured Bifidobacteriaceae bacterium | reverse complement strand
CCTTGGTATTTTTTGTGAAGTTGCCTTTGCCGTCGTTCATATAGAGCAAGTCGGCAAGTAACGGATCTTCCGGACTGAATTCGCCACCGCCGGTAGCCATATACAAATCGGCATCCCCATCGCCTTCCGCATCAAAAAACAGTACCCCTAATTGTTCAGTGGCTTTGTCATTTGACCAGGGCTGTGAAGCGGCTTTTGTAAAGGTTTTGCCAGCAGTTTGCAGATACAATTCACCCGGGGCACGTACGGCACCACTTACAAAAAAGTCTTCAAGGCCATCACCATTTACATCGGCTACAGCAAGGCCCGGACCGAACCGGCTCATCTTATGAGGTAACAGCAATTCTTTTTTGAAGTCTTCATATTCATTCTCTACATGCTTGTAGCCCACTCCGATTTTTTCAGTGGCATCTGCAAACATGGGCGTGTATTTAGCATGAATTTCTATCTTCTCATTGGTTGCATTTTTGTGATCCAGCTTCACGACCTGGTTTGCCATAAGGTTGGTTAACACCTGTGTTTTCTGATCGGGCCAGATTACAATCACCTTGTAAACAGTATCATCTTTTGCCAAACCAAAATGCGCTATGTTTTCTGAAGAAGACTGGTAACCGCGAATTACATGGTGCTGTATCATCTGCATACCGCTCTTCGAATAGATATAGATTTTAGTTCCGATGGCGTTGATGTTCTTATCAGTGCCTTTCATACTGAAACGGATATAATTATTCTTATCCATTTTCTCAAGATTGTTGCGATATACAATGGTGGTGGACTCGGTAACGCTGGTTACCATGTCCATATCTCCATCCATATCCAGGTCCGCCAGGGCAGCGCCGTGTGTAATGGTTGGCAGGTTGCAGCCCCAGCCATCAATTTCATTGGTGAAGGTGAAGTTGCCATTGTTCTTATAGATGTAATTGGGTACAATCAACTTCTTCTTGCTCACCAGTGCATATAATTTATTGTAGGCCACACTGTCTTTGCGGCGGGTGGCGTCTCTCATGGCCTGGTACAATTCGCGCTCGTCAATATTCAGCCAGCGGTAATAGCCATTGGGTACAAAAAGATCTTTGAATCCATCATTGTCATAGTCGCAGAATAAGGGCCCCCACGACCAGTCCGTAGCATCCACACCGGCAAGGTTTGCAATTTCGGAGAATGTATTGTTGCCGTTATTCACATGCAACGTGTTTTTTACATACTGGTAGTGGTAACCGCTGCTAACCATGTTGCTGAACTCATTTCTGCGCAGGCCGAGAGCAAATGAACGGCGCATGTAAGAATGGTCGAAACGCATGTCGCAGGTTACAATATCCTGCAAAGCGTCATTATTAATGTCAGCTATATCCACGCCCATGCTGAACATGGAACTCTTGGAAAGCCAGTCGCCGGAATGATCGGTAAAGGTACCGTTGCCATTGTTGATGTAGAGATAATCGTACATGGCAAAATCATTACAGGCATAGACATCCATCCAGCCATCGTCGTTTACATCGGCTGCACATACTGCCAGGCCGTAGCCATGGTTATTGATGCCTGCTTCTTTAGAAACATCCGTAAATTTTCCATTGCCCTCATTACGGAAGAATTTATCACTTTGATTTTTTCCCTGCTCCACTTTCTCCAGGTTGTTAAAGCGCATCCGCTCAACAAAATCGTTCGGGTGGTTCTTCACATAGAGGTCGAGGTCGCCATCGTTGTCGTAATCAAAAAATACAGCACCCATGGTATAGCTGTCGGCGCATTCAATACCATATTCTTTACCCCGTTCGGTAAAGGTTCCGTTACCGTTATTAATATAGAAGAGGTTAGCCAGAGAATCTTTCCACCTCGAACGGCACACATATACATCATCGAAGCCATCGTTGTTGATGTCTACAATAGCCACGCCGGTAGACCATCCTTTATTTGCCTGCAGAATGCCTGAGTTTTGCGAAGCGTTTTTGAAACGCATGTTGCCTTCATTAACATAGATCTGGTCGGCCACTTTATTACCGGTCATGTAAAGGTCGGGTAATGAATCGCCGTTGATGTTTAGAATGGCCACACCGCCGCCATTGTAATAGTTAACATACAGGTTGTTGTCGTCAAGGAATTTGAAATCCATTCGATTCATAAAATCGATGCCCGTTGACTTGTCGGTGAGCAGGTCGAACAATTTTCCGGATGGCTCATCAAGTTTGGCGAACTTAGTACTGTCGGCCGGCGGAAAATCGAAATTGCGCGAGTATACCTGATCAAAATTCTTACAGGATGTAAGCAGTAGTGCAATAGCTGCTACAGCTAAGAAGGGCCTGAAGCGGGGAGAAAAATTACGCATGGTGTGCAATTTATGGTTGTTGAATTTTTTAAATGGAAAAGAAGCCACGAATCGTTTCAGATAAGACGCGAAAGGATTTTTTCAAACCGGTGGTTCAATGGTCGGGTCATACAAGGCGGCAAATTTATCAACTTAAACCTTGCTGAAGTCGGGTTTAAGTTTTCATTAACAAAATAGTGGGAAGAAGGAGCCAGGAGCCAGGAACCAGGAGCCAGGAACCAGGAACCAGGAACCAGGATGAAAGACGTAAGACGTAAGAGGAAAGACTTATGACGGTGCTAAATGGATCGAGACATTCAAGTTAATCTAAAACTGATTCCTGCGTGATCGTAAATCAGGTTCTGCTGATAAGTCAACAAAAAAACGGCGGACATTGTCCGCCGTCTAACCAAATGGAAGGAGTTTATTCAACTCCGCTTATTGCATTTTCAGGAATCTCTTGATCCTATTAGCTAATGGCTATTTTTTTGGTGCCATTTTTCTTTGCCTCTTCTTTCTTGGGCAATACAAGCCGCAATAAGCCATTTTCATAGTGAGCATCAATCTTGTCCATGCTTACCACATCGGGCACATAGAAGGAACGGCTGAAAGAATTGAAGTTGTACTCACGACGTGTGAAATTCTTCTTGGTTTCTTCTTTCGATTCTTCCTTTTCTGCGCTGATATTCAGCATGTCATTTTCGATGGTCACCTTAAAATCCTCCTTCTTCAATCCGGGAGCAGCTACTTCAATAGTATATGCCTTGTCATCTGCCCAGATATTAGTAGCCGGAACCTTTTTAAACCATTTGTTATCCAGGTTAAAGTCGAAGAATTTATCTATTCCCGTATCAAAAAAATCGGAGAAAACTGATTTTACAAACGGGAAATTTTCGGTTTCTTTTTTCATGATGTTCATGTTCAATCCTCCTTTTTTATAGTTTAATTTTCTTCTTTTTTTGAAGCATAAAGTTAATTCCATGCAAACCGTGGAAAAAATGATCAGCATCAAACGATTGCTTGATTTTTATCATTCGGCGGAAGGCCGTTTCGATCTAATTTTGAGGCACTTTTTAACAGTGTAACTGCTGTGTTATGAAAACTGGTTTGTTGAAATGGGCATTGTTGATATGCCTTCCGGTATTGCTTTCTGACTTGCTGAGGGCGCAGCAAGCAGGGTGGTTAGGTCAATTATCCAAAGAAGATTCTGCGGCTATCAATGCACTGGTTCTTTATCCCGATACGGTCCGGCTTTCTATCCTGGAAGCTGCTAAATATCCGGAAGCCATTGTCAGGACTGCCTTGCTGCAGAAAAAAACAAGTGCCGATTTCATGACGGCAATCAGTGGATTTTCAAGGGAAGAACAGGAAGTTTTCTGGGACCTCGGCAGGTATCCGGGCCTTATTGACAAACTCGTGGAGGGAGGTAAAAAAACTACCAAGTCAGCGACAGCCATTGTAGCGGAGTATCCGGAGGAAATCAGGGAAACGGCTATTACCTATGGTACCAAACACTATGAGGTGTTGAAAATGATCAGCGAACAGCAGCAAAAGTCGAATCTGGCTTTTAATGATATTCTGAAAATTTACCCGCTTCCCGGGCAGCAGGCGCTAAAAGAGCTCGTTTACCTGCCGGAGGTGTTGAGCATTCTGAATGACCACCTGCAAATGACGGTTTTAATGGGAGATATGTACTCCCGTAATCCGCAATGGGTAATAAAGACCATTGACTCATTAAGTCTTGTGGTGGCACGTCAGAAGGCAACCGAACTGGAAGCATGGAAAAAAACCATTGAACAGGATACCGCGCTGCAAAGCGACCTGAAGGAGGTTGCCGCTGCATATGCCGCAGATAATGGAAACCAGTCTGCTGATTACAGTAATCCGCCACCGGAAAACTACCTGGAGAACTACCTGTGCTATCCTTATTCATACTGGTTTGGCTATCCTTACTGGTATCCGTATTACTACTGGTATCCTTATCCTTACTGGTATGACTGGGGCTTTTATTATGGTCCCTACGGCTCGTTCGTGGTTTTTGGTATGCCGTCCTTTTATTTTACCTATTGGTATTTCTATCACCCCAATTACTATTATGATTATCCTTATGTATGCAATGCATATGTTAACCACTATTATGGGCCGAGAGGCGGTACCAGTGAAAATGCAGGAATTGTCAGAGACTGGGTGCAGGAAAACAGCACTTACCTTCCCAAAGATTTTGTGAATGCTTCAGCGGAAGTGAGGGTGAATGCCATACGTCAGCTTGGAAAGTTTGAAATGGATTGGAAAAAACAAAATGCCGTGAGCCCGGTAAGTCGCACGGAATTCCTGAACAAAAACAAAGCTGATTATCCTCAATTGGATGTCAGAAAACAGGAAGTGAAGGCTGATTCGCGCCAGCCTGCCGTGATTGTACCTGAGAAGGCTGCACCTCCGAGGCAACCTGCCGCCAGGCTGCCTGTACAAAAAAACACGGAGCCACGAAGCATCGGAAAAGTGCCGCTTAAATTTGATTTTAACAAGGTGCAACCGGCACAGGAATACCATAAGAGTACCTGGGACCGCACGCAGCCATCCTCTTCGCAGCCCGGGCGCAGTACAGTGCCTTCCGCACCGGCAACGAAACAGGCTCCGCCGAGAACCAAGCCAAGATAACAGGATGCAGTTTACCTGAAACAGAAAAGAGTAAATGAAAAGAAATATAAAGTAATTTTACCAAACATACCTTTCACATGAAAACAAGCAAGCACCTTAGCAAGTTTTTTATTGTTGTCTTATTCGTTTTAACCGGATTTGCATGCTTTGCACAACAAGCGGCACCTGCATTGCCATCGGGTGAACAAGTGCAATTTCCGGATGCCAATGCCAACCGGCAACTCACGTATACGATTGTACCTGCGGCCAACGATACCTGGGGCTATGAAATTTTCGCCGATGGCAAGTTAATGATCTCGCAAAAATCAATACCGGCCCTGCCCGGAAACAATGGCTTTAAGGAGCAGGCGCAGGCTATGCAGGTTGCGGAACTGGTGATGCAGAAAATTCGCAAAGGAGAAATGCCGCCAACTGTTACGGTAGAAGAGTTGAATGCATTGGGCATTAAGTGAAAGCCTGCCGATCCTGTTTGCCGAATGCTTTGAAACAATAATACCAGGTTTGGTATGCGATTAATAAGATAATCGGATCATATTCAGAAAATCTGCCACTTCAAACCGGCTTCAAAAACGACAGCACATAGCCGGTGCAGTAAAATACCCCTTTTCTTTGTTTAACTTTCATTAACAAAAAATATATCCATTGCAAATTGAACCAAACGTTTAATAATTACATTTGCTCCGCTTTTTTGAAATCTCACTTAACCCATCAATTATTTATGAAAAAATCAGTTCCTGTACTAATGCTCTTAATGGCATTGGTAGCCGGCAGTTTTTACAGTTGTGAAAACGGTGGTTCCGGCGGCGGCAACTCGTACAACGAAAAATCCAAACCTGCTGCAGAATTTAGCAACGAAATGGCACTTGCCTGGGTGGATATGCTTCTCGACCAGGTGCGTTTTCAACGTGTAGGTCCGCCTCCTGCCGCCCGTGCCATGGGTTACCTGGGTGTGGCTATGTACGAATCGGTAGTACATGGTATTCCCGGCGGAAACTCGTTAGCCGGCCAATTGAACGGACTTGATAAATTGCCGCAGCCGGATGCCAGCATGGAATATGACTGGCCAACGGTGCTGAATAATTGCGCCTACCTGGTTTGTGATGAAGGTATGGCCCGTTATATGGGTCCGAACACCGTGCAACTGGTGCAATTGCGTGATAAAATGAACACTCTCAGAGACAGTTTGGTGGGTAATGCCGAAGTTTCTGCACGCTCCAAGCAATATGGTGAAGAACTTGCCAATGCTTTTATAGAATACATGAAGACCGACCGGTACGACTATACCCGTGAGAACAATATCTACGAATCGCCCTCCCGTGCCGGCGACCCGGCGCATCCTGAATTCTGGGAGCCGACTGATATTGATAAAACAGCGTTCGAACCGTACTTCGGCGGACTGCGCCCATTGGGTTTGGATACCACTGAATTATGCGATATGGATCCTACGATTCCGTTCAGCATGGATACAACTTCCGAATTCTATAAGTTCTGTGCAAAGCTGTATGGTATTGACACATCATTCAGCGAGTATGACCGTATAACATCGCTCTATTGGGCCGACGATCCTGTTGAAACCTACACACCACCCGGACACTGGATGAAGATTGCCAAACAACAGGTAAAAAAGAATAATTACAATCTTCCACAAACCTGCGAGTTATACGCTTACCTGGGTATGGCGGAATACAATGCTGCCGTTTCTGTGTGGAAAATCAAATACAGAACAAACCTGCTGCGTCCTAAAACATACATTGCCGAGTTCATGAATAAGCCTGATTGGGAGCCATACCTGGAAACTCCTCCATTTCCCGAGTATCCTTCCGGCCATTCCGGTTTCTCCGGTGCAGCCGCTACCGTACTTACCCACTATTTTGGTGACAATGTAGAATTTATTGACAGCACCAACTTAGTGATTGGCTTAAACCCCCGCAAGTTCAAATCCTTTAATGCGGCAGCTAATGAAGCTGCATATTCCAGGATGTATGGAGGCATACATTATGAAGCAGCTATTCTTGATGGGGTTACCGTAGGTAGTTGCATTGCCAACAACCTTTTGAAGAATGTAACCCTGGGAAGCGGCGGATCTGCGGAAGCAAAAAAGTAACACTGATTAATTCAACATAAAAAGACATGGTCATGAAGAACCTTATAAAATCTGTTTTAGTAATTGTTGCGCTCTCGCTTCCTTTCGCCGGCAACAGCCAGGTGCTGATGAAGGAGATGCTCACACAAAATCAAAAGGGCATGCTGGATAAATCGGTGAACTGGCCCGGTAAGAAAATATACTTTGAATTGAAGTATGACAGCGTACGTGCGTTTAAATATGATGGTAAAGAATCAGCTCGTTATTACTACACCCTGATGATTGCCGACAATGCCGGAATGGGTAATGCCATCAAGATCCCGGCCATGGTACGCGACCTGGTGATTACCACTTACTTTGAATTGTACATGAGCAATGGAGTTGAAACAAAGACATTCACCCTTGTTTATGATAAGAACAACAAGTGGACACGTATTAAGTTTGCGCCACAGGCCGGTTGCCGCCGCGAAGAACTGTGGAAACGGGTGAATGACATCGGAAGCTACGATGCTTTGTTAAAATCTATGGTAGCTCAAATGGATAACAACCTGAAGCTGGATTGCTACCGCGGAAATGAATCTAAAGTGGTAATGGAATAACGAAACCACAAGTTGATTTTGTAAAACCCTCTGCTTGCCGGCAGAGGGTTTTTTATTTTAACCGGTATTGACTGATTTTAACCGAAGCGCATTGAATTATTAAGCTGTCCTTAGATTACAATGGTTAAGAAAGTAACAATTACATGCAGATCATTGTGATCTTGCTGATTGCGCTAACCATATTGATTGTGCTGTTTATACAAACAGGTATTCGCTGCCTAAAAACTGCAGTTTTTTTTCGGAAGAATTTTCCAATATTCCCCGGTTTTTCAATATTTCAAAAAAAAGTCGCTGAAACCCTTACAAGATTTGATCTCTATTTTTATTTTAGGTGACACAGTGGGAAAACAGGAGTGAAGTCAAAGCTATTTGGCAAACAATTTTATCCTGAATTGTTTAGATAAGCGCAAAGGCGCAAAGCCGCCAAAAATTAATTGGGACAGTTGGCCAGGTATTATTTTTCTTTGCGGCCTGGTGTGTTGACGCAAAAAAATTCAATTCCAAAGGTGCCAGGATCAACCACCATCGGCTTTTATTCCAACAGCTGCATGAAAAAATATGCACCGTTTCAAAATGCACGGGTTAGAGGTACTTACTTCACCACCAGCTTAAATCCAACGCTGTGTATATTATCTATGGACACTTTAGGATCATCTTTCAGATATTTCCGTAGCCGGGAAATAAATACATCCAGGCTTCTTCCGAGAAAATAATCGTCCGATCCCCAGATCTGTTTCAATAACCGCTCCCGCGGCACCAGTTCATTTTTGTTGATGGCAAGGAAGCGCAATACTTCCGCTTCGCGAAGTGTAAGGGTACTCTCCACTCCATGGAGCTGCAGGGTAAGATTTGCAAAATCAAAAGTATACTTGCCAATAGTGAATTGAATCTGCGAAACATCCGTCGTATTGAAGACCTTACTTCTTTTCAAAAAGACTTCAATCTTAAAGAGCAGTTCATCAATACTGAATGGTTTGGTGATATAATCGTCGCCTCCGATTTTGAAACCGGCTATCTTATCTTCCAGCATCGATTTGGCAGTCACAAAAATGATGGGAATATGCTTGTCCTTTTCCCTGATTTTTTCAGCGAGGGCAATTCCGTCCATCTTCGGCAGCATGACATCGAGCAGGCATAGATCAAACTGTTCCTTTTTAAACAACTCGAAACACGATATGCCGTCAATACAATGGTGAACGGTGTACCCCTTATTCTCCAGGTTGTCTTTTGTTACAAAAGCCAGGTTCATATCATCTTCCACCAGTAAAATGGTAGCTTTAGTTGTTGCCATGTGCAGATTCTTTTTTTAGAAAAGGGATTGTAATAATAAAGTTACTGCCTTTATTTTTTTCGCTTTCAAGTTTAATCTTCCATTTGTGTGCCGCAACGACCAGTTTAAGATAATGCAGCCCCAGCCCGAATCCCTTAACATTGTGAATATTCCCGGTAGGAACCCTGAAAAACTTATCGAATACCTTTTTGCGGTACTCTTCGGCAATACCAATACCATAATCTTTAACCGACAGGTTGAGATCGGAGGCTTCTGTCCACGTATGAATCTCAATAACCGGGGCATGCTCCGTATATTTCACGGCATTGTCTACGAGGTTATACAGAATATTAACGAGGTGAACGCGGTCAGCCAGAATCAGGTGGTGTTTTGCATCAAGGTGTAAAATGAGCTGACCCTGCAATTCATCCAGCCGGATTCGCAGGTTGGGTAATAATTCCAAAATGAGCGCGTGCAGGTTGATCTCTTCTATATGCAAATCAATCTTATCGCTCTCCATCTTGGCAATCTGCAACAGCTTGTCAACCTGGTTTCGTAACCGGTTGGTTTCATTTTTTATGATGTTGACATAATTATACAGCCGGTCAGGATTCCGGAGAATGTCGGAGTTGCTCAATGTTTCTGCTGAAATATTAATGGTTGAAATGGGCGTCTTGAATTCATGCGCCATATTGTTTACAAAGTCTTTCTGCATTTCCACCAGCCTGAATTGCCGCAGGATGATGAAGATGGTGTAAACGAAAAAACACGTTACCACCAGCAATATGAAAGAGGAGAAAATCCAGATGGTCATCTTTACCCCAATGTATTCGGCGCGGGTAGGGAAATAGATCAGTACGTTATAAGCGCCCTGCGTAAATACGGGCAAGTCGGTACTTACTGCATATAAATTCTTCTGGTCTTTTAGATCCACGTCTTTATGGTACACTTCCTTTTCTGATTCTGCTTCCTGTATGTAATAGGTAAAATCAACATCCAGGCTCGGATACGATAGCTCGGTACGCAGGTAGTACTCCAATACATTGCAGTCAACCTTATCATAAACCGACAACTGAAAGGTACGGTCGGATACTTTACGCACCACTTCCAGCGTGATGATGGAATTGGTAGAAGAAACATCAAGGTGTTCGGCGACCCGGCGTAATGACAAAATAACATTGTCATCAAAGTTATTGCCCTTCTCTACCATAGCTTTCTGCAACCAGAAAATCTGTGTGATAAGAGCGCCTGATATGGAAATAAGTCCAAGCAGCAGAAAAATACGGATGGGAGAGCTCTTCATCGCTTCGCAAAATTATTATTTCGCCGCTTTATTTTGCGGCAAGATACGGAATGCGGGATGAGCGAAATGGCCTTTGCTTGCTAAAATAGCAAACATGATGTTAATGCGATGGGCATCACTACCAGATGCCACATCGGTGATTTTGAAATCACCCGCTATGGTTGACAGGCTGCCCGCATTACGGTCAGGCTCCGGCTACCGTTCTTTCGAAACGAAACATTTGTGTGAAGCCATATGGTGTAAATGAGGCGCAACCGGAAAAGTGAATTTTTTTTCAAGACCGCTTCGGTGCAGGAGTATTTCTAATACATAAATCCGGATGGATTGGCCGTTTTGCTATCGGTTGCCATAAATCAGGTTACACCGGTAACCGCACTCCTCCGTTCCATCAAAACCGTATCGCGCCAGCGGCCGTCCAGCTTTCCAATTTTTTCGCGGTAGCCAACCTGCCGGAAGCCGTTGCATTGATGAATGTGCAGGCTGGCTGTGTTTTCAGGAAAGATACCTGCCTGTAAGGTCCATATGTTTTGTTGTTCACTTGCCGCAATCAGTTCCCGCAGCAATAACTTTCCGACACCTTTGCCCCTGGCATCTGCACTGACATATACGCTCACTTCTGCAACTCCGGCGTAAACGCACCTGCCGGAAACGGGAGATAATGCAGCCCAACCCAGTACTGTTTCATCTTCCATAGCAACCATCCTGCAATTTGGCAAGTGATCTCTGTTCCACTCCTCCCATTCCGGTGCCGAGGTTTGAAAGGTGGCATGGCCGGTGGCAATACCCTGCAGGTAAATTTCTTTAACTGCAGGGTAATGTTTTTCTGAAAGTTGTTCAATATTCATTTCCGGGAAGATTATCTGGTTACTGACAACAAACCGTTTTGTCGCAGCAGGCCGTTTCCACTTTTTCTGTTATCTCCCCGTGCTTCTCGCCATATATGGTAATGCTGTAGATACCTGCACCACTGCTTTTATAAGTGATCATCTCATCGGCAGACAAGTATTGGGAAAGAATATCATCCGGAATGGTAATCTTCTTTTCCTTCTGAAGGGTGATGTTTTCAAAGCCTTTTTCCTTTATCAGGTTAAGATAAGTTTCTTTCTGAATGGCCCCTGCAATACATCCAGCATACATTTCTGCCGTTTGCATTATTTTTTCAGGCAAGATGCCATCCAATACAATGTCTGAAATACTGAAATGACCGCCGGTTTTCAGCACCCGGAAGATCTCTGCAAATGCCTTTTCCTTATCAGGAACCAGGTTGAGTACACAATTGCTCACAACCACATCGGCTGCACCGGAAGTTACGGGCAGGTTCTCGATTTCACCAAGGCGGAATTCAACATTGTGAAAGCCGAGTTTTTCTGCATTAATTCTCGCGCGGCTGATCATGGCCGGTGTCATATCGATGCCGATTACTTTACCTGTTTCTCCGGTTTGCGAACGCGCTATAAAACAATCATTGCCGGCACCGGAGCCCAGGTCAATCACAACCGCTCCCTTTTTAATCTTTGCAAACTGCGTAGGCAGTCCGCAACCGAGGCCAAGGTCTGCATCTGCATGGTATCCTTGCAGCGTGCTGTAATCATCGGCCATTATGTTATACACTTCGCCGGAGCATCCGGTGGCGCCACAGCAGGAGGAAGCATTCTTAAGCTTATCCTGCATTGCAATTTCACTGTACTTTTCCTTTACGAGATCTTTAATTTTTTCATTGGTTTCCATGGTGTCGTTTTTGATAGTGAATGGTGAAGAATCAGCAGCAACGTTCATTCATTGCTTTGGCTTTATTGAAGAAGGCATTGAAACTTTCTGAAAATTTGCTGAAGGTTTTCCAGTTGATGCAGTAGCAGGATTTCGGCCCGTCCACGGTTCCTTCAATAAGTCCGGCATTCAGCAATTCTTTCAGGTGTTGCGAAACGGTGGATTGCGCCAGGGGCAATACTTCCACAATCTCCCCGCAGATGCAGGTGTTATGCGTTGCAATGGTTTTCAGAATGGCAATGCGTGCAGGATGGCTCAATGCCTTGGCAAACGAAGCAAGTTCATTTTCCTTGACTGTAAATTCATCTTTTTTATGCGCGGCCATTTTCTTTATTGTTTATCGCAAATGTACGATAAAATAATTCGCTGCCAATTTTTTTTTAGATTTTTTTTTGGTAAGATTGAGTTGTTGAAAAAAATAAGATAAAATGTTAGTTTTATAGTTGAGTAATTATGCAGTTGATTTTTTCATCTCCGGTGGAGTTCAAAAAACTCCACCGGAGATGAAAAGATCAACATCAATATTCAGTATCAATATATCAATAACGGCACTATGAGCTACAGTCCTGTTTTATTTCATCCCGCAACCCGCTACCATGTCTATCACCAGGGAAATGCCGGGGAATCCATTTTTAAATCGGATGAAAATTTTAAATATTTTCTTAGGAAATACAGGGAGTATATTTTTCCGATAGCGGAAACGTATGCGTACTGCCTGATGCCCAATCATTTCCATTTTGCCATCATGCTGAGAGAAGAAGAGGCCATCAGGAAATTTTTGAGTACCCGGTTTACGGAACTTCATCCAAATAAAATGCCACCTGCATTGAAAACGCCGGAGGAACTGGCTAAAGCCATCAGTAAACACTTCGGTGATTTTCTAAATGGCTACTCCCAGGCCTTTAATAAATGGCATGGCAGAAAAGGCCGCCTCTTTTCTGAAAGTTTGCAAAGGAAGATCATTGATAACCTCTTTTACTTCAGGAACCTCATTCAATACATCCATTGGAATCCTGTTCATCATGGCTTCAGTAAGACGGCGGTCGATTGGCTTTATTCTTCTATCCATTCGTATATTTCATCAATGGAAACCAAAATAGAACGTGAAAAGGGATTGGCGTTGTTTGATGGCCTAAATGGATTTAGGGATTTTCATCGCAGAAGGCCGGATCAGAAGCTGTTTTTAGCGTTGGCATATTAATCGTAAAAACTCCGGTGGAGTTAAAACAACTCCACCGGAGTTTTTACGATTAATATGAAAGAAAAAACAACATCAGCATACTCATGAACAATGCTGCCTTGGCCGTGGGATTGGATTTGATCCAGGATGGTTCAACAGGTGACTGGGATCAAATGATTGATACCTACGTAACAGGATTGTTGTATGCAAAAAAAGCAATTGTTCCATTTATGATTGCAAATCAAAATGGGCCTATTTTTAACATGGACTCACTCGCAGCTAAAGATTTTGCAAGCGATGCTATTGCTTATCACACCTGATAGCAGTCCCGCCATTTAATCCTAAAAGGCAACAATCAGGCAGCGATAGAAGCGCTATAGATTTTAGCTTTTCATGCCTCAAATTGCACAAGTTTGAAAAACAGAGACATAAAATCTAAAATTATTAAAACCAATACGCTCCCCAAGAGAGATAGTATAGGGGGCTTTGATTGGGTGTACTAAGGTTAAGCAGGTAGTCTCATGCTGAATAGTAGGATGCATCGGAACATGCGATGCTATTGTTCAGAGCACTTGAAAACAAAAGTGGTATTGCACCAATTCCATTTTGCAGATTCTTGCAAGAATAGAATCTAACTCCGGAATTTACATCGTCTTGTTCACACCGATCACAGGTGTGCAAGCTAACCGTCTTAGCTGGTTGCATCGGTAAATTGATGGGACGGCCACTTATCTGTTTATCAGGACTGTGGTGAATCACTTAGTATTCATCACCAATCCTTTTCCTTAACCTTTTTTGCCGGCAACCTGTCAGCACGGTTTTGCAGGGTTTCATTTTCCGCAGCCTGCAACTTATCCTGCAGTTTACGCAGGGCCTCCGGGCTCAGTGCCTGTTGTGGAGGCGGACGGAACTCTGTTTCACGCTTAATCGGCGCTCTGTTACCGGATCCATTTTGTGAATGAAGCAGGGCAGTAGCCAAAGTAAAATTGTATCGTGCATCTTCATCATACGGATTCAGCCTGAGGCATTGTTTATAGGCCTCTATGGCAGCAGTATAATTTTTTTCTGTAAGCAGGGTATTGCCGCTGTTGTAAAATGCGGCCGCCTTAATCTCCGGCGATACAGCAGCCATTGCCAGTTCATTAAACTGCGTGAATGCCTCCCTGTATTTCTTTTGTTGATAATATGCGTTGCCCAGATTGAGTTGCACTTCCGGAAACCGGTTGTCATCCTGCTGCTGCAGCGCCTGCTCATACCATTGCTGCGCCGCCGTAAAATCACCCTGCTCATAGCTGCTGTTTCCTTTTGCGATAAGTTGCAGCACCGGCTGCGCTTGTGCAAAAACAGCATCAGCCATCACCAGCATCAGCAGTACAATCACGAGATGTATGCCTGTATGCATCAGGATGTTTTTCTTTTTCTTAACCATTTCATTTTTCTTTTGCTGATGAAGAAATCAACTACCAGTAGTACCAGTGCCGGAAACAGGAACCATTGAAAACGTGATTCAAGTGGTACCAGCAACTCTTCATCAAACTGATTTTTGTTGATGCGGTCTAAGTGATTCGCAATGGCGTTTGCTGCCGAATTATCTCCGCCTTCCGCTTTCGCATACACCCCATTGCAATTATTGGCGATATCACGAAGGATTTTATCCTGAAAGACGGAGATAATCGTCTTTCCCTGCCTGTCTTTTTTCATGGTCACGATTCCATCACTAACTAGAGGAATCGTGGCGCCTGCCTCCGAACCAATGCCGGCCGTACACACCACTATTCTTTCTTTCTTTAAAGCCTGTATCGCATTTTGCACGTTTCCTTCATGATCTTCCCCATCGCTTACTAAAACAACAGCGCGGTAATGCTGTTGGTTTTCCGGAAGTGCATGAATGGCTTCCAATAAGGCCGAACCGATATCGCTGCCTTGTTCAGGCACCTGTGCTACCGAACTGGCGGAGAGCGCCAGTTGTACGGCAGCGTGATCGATGGTGATAGGTGTTTGAAGAACAGGTAAGCCGGCAAAAGCTAAAACCGCAATGCGGGCATCAGGAAGCTGTGTGATGAGCTCCGTACAAAATTGCTTCGCTGTTGCCAGCCTGTCCGGCATTTCATCGGTTGCCAGCATGCTGTTTGAAACGTCCAGCACAATGGCAAGGTCAATACCTTCATGCCTGATCATTCTCCTCGCATTGCCCGATCGAATACCGGAAAGTGCAACGATAATCAGCACCAATGCCAGCAGCGGCGGAAGCAATTTTACAAAAGGGCGTATGCTGCCGGAATTGTTAACTAAACTGCTTACGAGGTTCCAGTCACCGAATGTATACAACATGCTCTTGCGCCATTGCAGGTACCTTACGAACAGGTAGACCACTGCCGGAACCAGCAACAAGGCAAAAAGGTAATAAGGTTGTCCGATCTCCATTAAGGTGCGGTTCTGAAAATTGTATAACGTAAAATCATTTCGGTCAGCAGCAACACTGCTGCCAGCAGCGCAAGCAGCATGAATCGTTCTTCATACCTGTTATAGCTGGCAATATCTATTTTCGTTTTTTCCATGCCGTCAATTTCACGGTAAACTGCCGACAACTCTTCTTCATTTCCAGCGCGGAAATAATGCCCTCCCGTAATTTCAGCAATCTGCAGGAGCGTGTTCTCCGCAGTAGGGCCTCCGATGGCCACATAGGTGCTGTCGTTTTCTGTGACCGGCTGTTGTGTTGCAGCGGGAGAAAATATTCCAATGCAATAAGTCTGAATGTTGCCGGACCGCACCAACTGTGCCGCCTCCAGTGGCATTACATTACCGGCATTGTTCTCGCCGTCGGTAACCAGTATGATGACTTTATTCTCTGAGCGGCTATCCATCAAACGTGTTGCGGCCGTACCCAACCCCATTCCAATAGCCGTACCATCTGCCATAGATCCTGTTTTTGCTGAAGCAATGATCTGTTGCAGCGCATGGTGATCGAGTGTTATAGGGGAACCGGTGTACGCTTCGCCGGCAAAGAATACGACACCAATACGGTCGTTCGGGCGGCCTTTAATAAATTCAATGGCTACCTGCTTAGCAGCTTCCAGCCGGTTGGGTACGAAATCGCGCGTGAGCATGCTTCCTGAAATATCGAGCGCCAGCATTATATCAATGCCTTCACTTGCTACTATTTTTTTTGAAAAGACAGCTTGAGGTCTTGCCATAGCCACAATCAATGCTGCAACAGCCACGATACGCAAAAGGACCTGCAGATGCCGCATTCGCGAACGCCAGGTGGCGGGTAAGCGCAATATGGAGGCAGCAGGCAACTGCACGGCAGCCTCCATCTTATTCTGCCGCAGATAATGCCATAGCAATAACAATGGAATAACATTCAGGAACCAAAGCCATTCAGGGGAAGCAAAATGTATCATATTTCCGCCTCCTCTTTCACCTGCACCGCTGGCCTTGTTTTTAAGATAAACGTTTTGACAGTGTTTATGATGCGCACATGGTCCGCTGTGGCGGGTTGTAATTTGGCAAACTTCACCAGGTCGGCCATAACCAGGTCTTTACGTAATTGCTGTAAGAATTCTTCATCGGGTGGAAGCGATTCTTTTTGCAACAACTGCAGGAGTTCCTGTGTAGTATTTTCCAGGGCAGGCAATGCAAGGCCATGCTCCATATACTCCCGCAAGACCAGCGTCAGCTCCGTATAAAATTCCTTAACCTTTTGTTGCTCCCACGGTTTTTCTCTTTCCAGCCGATCAATGCGGTCAGCAGCGATTTCATGCGGAAGGCGGGTATCTTCCGGCAGCACTAAGGGCACCACTTTTCTTTTTCTAAGCTGATAACGGTAAAATAAAGTCGCCAGCAATAACAGCACAGCACCAGGTACCAGGTACCACCAACTGCTTTTTTCCGGCAACGGAAATGCGAATGGAGACTTAATAGGACGGGGCGCTGCAGCAGTATCTACTACTACCCCTTCCACATAAATGGGTATTGCATTCGTAATCACGCTGTCGGTAAAACCATTTTGCCGGTAGTAGCAGGTAATCGGGGGAATCTGCAGTACACCGGTGTCGAAGGTGGTTACCGAGATCACTTTATTCTCGGTGAGGAAATCATTTTGCTGAATGGAGTCAACCGTTGATTCTGATAGTTTTTCCAGGTAGGGAGACTTGATGGTGGCGGGTACGTTCCATAACAATTGAATATTCCCTTTATGTTCGGCAGAAAGACGGATCATTATCCAATCCCCCGGCCGGTAGTTGGAAGAGTCCAGTGTTGCCGTAATCCTGACGGGTTGAGCAGACAGCCGTTGCGCTGAAAGGAGTATCAACCATATTACATTAAAACATATTATTATGAAATGCTTATACAAGATGTGCTGTTTAAAACTACTCACCTTCCCTTTGTTCTTCGTTCAAACAAGGTCATCAGTGTGCGTATGTAATGATCATGTGTACCGATACTGACGGCATCTGCTCCGCTCCGTTGCAAAATGGATGCAAGCTGAAGGTAGTGCCGCTCATACTGCTCCGCATAATTCTTTCGCACTGCCGGGCTGGAAGTATCTAGGCAAATCAGGTTTCCACGTTCGGGGTCCGTCACCTGCAGCAAGCCGACATCCGGTAACGCGGCTTCCCGCTGATCGTAGACATGAATGCCGATCACATCGTGTTTGCGCGCTGTGATGCGGAGCGTAGATTCGTAATCCGGCGTCATGAAATCAGATAGCACAAAAACCACGGCCTGCTTCTTTATCACTTTGTTTAAAAACTGCAGCGCCTTAACGAGGTCGGTACCTTTATCAATCGGGGTGATATCTACCAGTTCACGTATAATGCGCAAAATATGTGAACTGCCCTTCTTAGGCGGTATGTATTGTTCAATACGGTCGCTGAAGAGCAACATGCCAACTTTATCGTTGTTGCGAATTGCTGAGTAAGCGAGCACGGCACTCACTTCCGTAATCAATTCCTTCTTTGATTGCCTGAAGGTTCCGAACGTGCAGGAGGCGCTCACATCCACCAGCAGCATAACCAGCAATTCCCGTTCTTCTTCAAATACTTTTACATACGGATGATTCATCCTTGCTGTAACGTTCCAGTCGATTGCCCTGATTTCATCTCCCTGCTCATACTCACGCACTTCGCTGAATGCCATACCGCGCCCTTTAAAAGCGCTATGATATTCGCCGGAGAATAACTGGCTGCACTGTCCTTTTGTTTTAATTTCCACCTTCCGTACTTTTTTCAGCAGTTCAGCAGTTTCCATAGCAGCTATGATTGAAAGGGAATGGGTTCTGTTTAATAATTCGGATTACTCTCATGCAACATTTTTCCGGCAGGCAGTTTTTGAAACGATATATTGTTCAAACAAAGTTTGCTGTGTTTCCATTTTCCAGTGTGCTATGGTACTTCTATAGTCCTGATGATTTCACTGATGATGTCGTCTGTTGTTACATTTTCCGCTTCGGCTTCATACGTAACACCAATCCGGTGCCGCAGCACATCACTGCAAACACTCCTGATATCGTCGGGAATCACGAATGCGCGGTGTTCCATAAAGGCCAGTGATTTTGCGGCAAGTGCCAGGTTGATACTTCCTCTGGGAGAGCTGCCATAGTGAAGCAGGTTTTTCAGTTTTGCCAGCTTATAATCAGCAGGATAGCGTGTAGCGAAAACAATATCGATGAGGTACTGTTCGATTTTTTCATCCATATAGACTTCACGCACGAGGTGCCTTGCCTTCAGAATGTCATCCGGTGAAATGACTGCTGCAACCTTCACGCCATCTTCCATAATATTCCGCCGGATAATCATTCTTTCTTCTTCCTTAGCCGGATAGCTGATGACGAGCTTCAGCATAAAACGATCTACCTGTGCTTCGGGCAACGGATAAGTACCTTCCTGTTCCAATGGGTTTTGCGTGGCCAGAACCAGGAAGGGCTCTTCCAGGCTATAGGTATGGTCTCCGATGGTTACTTCGCGTTCCTGCATGGCTTGCAGCAAGGCACTCTGTACTTTTGCCGAAGCACGGTTGATTTCATCTGCCAGGATAAAATTCGCGAAGATGGGACCCTGCTTTACCGTGAATTCATGTTTTTGCGGATTGTAAATCATGGTTCCAAGTACATCTGCCGGCAACAGGTCAGGTGTAAACTGTATGCGGCTGAATTTTGCATGAATGGCAGCCGCCAGTGTTTTAATAGCCAGTGTTTTTGCAAGTCCGGGTACCCCTTCCAGTAACACATGCCCGTTTGAAAGCAGGGAAAGAATCAACCGGCCCACCATATATTCCTGTCCGATGATGGCTTTGCCCAGTTCATGGCGCAGCGCGTCAACGAAGGTGCTTTCCTGTTCAATCTTCCTGCTCAGTTCTTTAATCGCCGTGGTTGTCATCGGATGTATGAAGGATGGTGTTGGTTGGTAAATTTATGCAATTGAGAGGGAATGTTTGCAAATGGAGGAAGGGCCGTCTTTCAATCACGTACATTATATAATATGTTTATTGCGCTCAGATTGCAGGGTAAGGTGACTATTTTGTTTTGTTGTAATTATAAGAACATCAACAGGGGTGCACGACAAATGGATATAGATTATCAGGACCATTAAGTAAGTGAGCAAAGTTGAGTAGTGAATACAGCTTAGCAAGTGATCTGCTTCGCCGCAGCAATTCAACCCACCAATAATTACTTTATTGCCCGTATTATTTACTGCACCCATTCAGATTTACGATTTGGTAACTGCAGTGCAAGAAAAAACCCTGTACCGTCAGACGGACAGGGTTTCTTTATTATTTGCGGCGGGAAGAACTAATCTCTTCTTCCACCCATAAATATCATGATATAGTAGACCAGTGTTGCCATAGATGCCAATGCAGCGACTACATAGGTCATGGCGGCCCACCATAAACCATCTTTCGCTTTATCGCTGTCGGCTCCGTACATAAACCCGGTATTGTTGATCCAGGCAAGGGCGCGGCGGCTCGCATCAAATTCTACAGGTAGGGTAACAAAACTAAAGAGGGTGGTCATCCCGAAAAGAATGATACCGATGAGCAGCAGTTGCGGGAAAACCTGTATGGTCAGTATGCCTGCCAGTAGTACCCATTGCATCCACCTGGAAGAAAAACTAACCACCGGCACCAGTTTGGAGCGCATGGTTAACCAGGAATATGCCGTTGCATGTTGTACGGCATGGCCGCATTCATGGGCGGCAATCATGGCTGCCATCACGCTTCTTCCGTCGAATACATCGGGGCTGAGATTCACGGTTTTATCCACGGGATTATAATGGTCTGTGAGCTGTCCGGGTACGGAAACAATCTTTACATCGTAAATACCGTTGTCGCGGAGCATTTTTTCGGCTACATCGGCGCCACTCCATCCATTGGGGGTGGGGTATTTACTGTATGCTGTCATTTTTGAACGTAAGCGGGCCTGGACCAGGAAACCTGCCAGCATAAACCCGACCATCAGAACAAGAAAGAGAATTTGCATAGTGCTTTAAAAATTTTGTTGTTGAAACACAAATGTACCACTCTTGGTTCATTTGATTGTTGTGTCAGACGTTAAGCCTTCGGTTTTATTTTTTTTAGCAAGGTTACAGAAGTATACCGGCAGCGGTATTTTTTACAACAGATTCAATTTTATCAAGGTCCGTCAAAACCCTTTAAATAGCTGAGAGGTTGCTATGCTGCATTGAAATTTTAGAAGCTGTCCGGGCAAATGCAGTAATGCGGAGTCCTTCAGATAATGCCGTTTGTATTACCAGAAGCCCTGTTGTTCCGGTACATCCAAAAACGATGACATTCATACGTTCAAATCATTAAACCTGCCATAGGCAACAAAAGCCGCTAATGTCAAAAGGATAATATTGAATGCGATGGCTTTGGGTTCATGATGTCTTGCATGGTGAAAGATTGCCAGGAGTTGAACAAAAGCAAGTGCCGCAGCAGCCACCGGTGTCAGCACCGGAGAAATGTTTACTAACCAGGGCACGATAAGGCCTGCTGCCCCGAGAAGTTCACTTAAACCAATGATGCGAATAGTGCTCAGCGGAAACCGGTCGGCCCAGGTAACACCTGATTTCAATAACTTGTCAATGGGTTGGGTTGATTTCATTGTGCCTGCCATGGTAAACAGGGCCGCCAGGATGACTTGTGCAATCCAGAGTGCTGTATTCATATTTTGTATTTTTTTGTTGAGGCAAATATACCTACATTTGCTTACTAAAGTATAGCAGTTACCTAAAGGAAAGCAATAAAGCAAGCGATGAACAAATCAATTCACACAGAATGCCTAGCGGCAATGTTGCCGGTCAGAGATGCGATTGACGCTATCAGCGGAAAATGGAAACTGATGATATTGATTTCAATATCGTCGGGAAATAAGCGGTTTAGGGAGATTGAGCGCAGTATTCCAAAAATTACCTCCAAGGTACTTGCCAAAGAATTGAAAGACCTGGAAGCGCATCATTTGATTAACAGAACTGTTTACGATGAGTCACCCGTTGTTGTGGAATATACGACCACTGCGTATTCAAAGTCTTTGCAGCCGGTTATTGAGGCATTGCGTAATTGGGGTATCAACCATCGCAAGAAAGTGATTGGAAAATAACAACTGTTATAATACAGTCCGGCCGTGCGAATGGGCATTGCCCTTTTTATTAAGACCATAGCACAACGGCTAGCTGATCGGCTCAATGAAAGTGAATGGGGCAGGCGGCTTCTCTACGAAGCCGTCCGCAGGGCGCTAACGGTAGAAGGAAGTGTAAAGCAGCGACCATGTGCAACAAGTTGCATGCAGAAAACGGAAATACCGGCTTATGCAGCGACAGACGTTGAAGCAAGCAATACCTGTAATCAAAATCCCTTACTTCCGGCAAAGTTTCTTTTTTGTGTTTTTTCGTTCAGCGGCTGCCAGTTATTTTATGTGGCAAGAACATTCGTAGTGTTCACTGATGTATTTGATGGATTCAATACAGAGTGCTTTCAAGACGGCTATATTGATGTCGGACAGTTTTTTTACGTAGATGCAGACTTTACTCATCTTGAATTTGCCGAGTCCGGCTAACAATTCTTTACTCTTTGCGGTATTGGAGTAAACGTAAAGCGAAAATGCTGCCTTCCTGGGTGAAAAGCCGATCACGGGTGCATCTCCTTCATGTCCGCTTGCATATTGGTAATGGTAATTTCCAAATCCTATAATAGTGGGCCCCCACATTTTAGGTTCTTCGCCTGACCACTCTTGCATGAACTCAATCAACTGAAAGCTGTCCGCTTTTTTCTGTTCATTCTCAACATAATCGTTCACAAAATCGGTGACGTCCTGGCCTGTGTACGTTGTTTTTATCTTTGCCATAACTCAGGAATGGATTACTGTCTTAATATCTTTTCCATTTTACGCCCTTTTGCCAGTTCGTCCACCAGCTTGTCTAAATACCTGGCCTGTTTCGTTAAGGGATTTTGGATTTCCTCAATCCGGTAGCCGCAGATGACCCCTGTAATCAGATGCGCCTTAGGATTCAGTTTTGCTCTTTGAAAGAAAGTTTCAAAAGTCACTTTTTCGTCAATGAGTTTTTGAAGTTTTTTGTTGTCAAAACCTGTCAGCCACTCAATTACCTGGTGCAATTCTGCCAGGGTCCTGCCTTTGCTTTGCACTTTTTTAACATAGTGCGGATAAACGGAAGCAAAACTCATGTTGGCTATGCGGTCATTATGTGTTTGTGTTTCTTTCATGGTCACAAGACTTGGAAATTTACAAAATACCCTGCAAGTCAGCTTGATTGATCTTCAAAAAAGCATCGGTTATACATCCGCATCACGGTGTACGATCGGAACTTTTATAAATCCGTAGTAATACTTGAAAAAGGGGTTAATTGAATAGCGAAAATGTCCGCCTGTTGATCTGCTGTTGATTTGAAAGCATTTTCAATTATTACATTGAAAATGTGATCATGAAGCTTTGAATTTGTTACCATCATTCGTCTTGGTTTCAGATTGAAGACATCAGCTACCCGTGCCTGTTTCACGAAGTTAACTACAAATTCAACCTGCTGCATTACTTTTCAAGGAACTGCTGCAGCCTGAGCTATTCAAGTTGAGATCAACGAGGCGGATTGCGTATGTCAAGTATGCCCTATTTTGTCCGCAGCTTCAAATCGGGTTCGCGTAAGCCAATGTTGATTTTTCCGGCGCGCCACAATTAATAATGTTTGTAGCGGCAGTTGTATTGACTCATTTCGTTAAGTTCTTGCTGAAGTGGTGGTATAAATTTTTACCGCATCATTACATCTCATCTTTTTATTTCCGGATAAGTGGAAAACAAAATTCTTCCTGATCTGAGAACCCGTGTGAAAGCCATATATTTGCGCGAAACAGGTACCCCATTGGAAGGAATACAATCTCATATCGAAGCCTTGATTTTTGTTGCCGAGCAACCCATCTCCATCAAAGACTTACAGGAATGCCTTATTCGCCTCGTGGGCCTCGAACTGAGCCAGGAAGAGATTGAATCGCAGGTGAATGCTTTGGTTGAAAAATACCATGATGGTGACTACGCATTTGAAATAGTACCCATTGCCGGCGGTTACCAGTTTCTGACCAAGCCTGCCTATCAGCCTACGGTAAGTGAGTTTCTGAAAAGCAAGCTGAATAAAAGGCTTTCTACCAATTCTCTGGAAACGCTGGCTATTATTGCCTACCGGCAGCCCATATCCAAACCCGATGTAGAGCGCATCCGGGGCGTGAACTGTGATTATACCATTCAAAAGCTATTGGAGAAAGAGCTTATTGCCATCATTGGCAGAAGCGAAGAAGTCGGCAAACCCCTTTTATATGGTATCAGCACATTCTTCATGAATTATTTTGGCATCAACTCCGTAAGTGACCTTCCTAAACTCAGGGACCTCGAACAGCCTTCCGATAATGTGATAGGATCCCCCTCTGATAACTGAGCGATCCTGTTCTATTACATAGAATTTCCGCTTATCCGCCAAACAATACCGGTTCAATAAGCTGTCGTATTTCCGGCAGGTGCATTTTTGCTTCCAGGTTTTCAACCTTCAGCAATTGTTCGGTTACAGCATTAATGGCGCTTCCTTTGGTCAGTGCTTCCGAATAGGGGATATGTGTAAAAGAAACCATCTGGTAGGGTGAAATAAACCTATCGGGATAAGCGGCAGCAATCTGTTTCTCAATTTTTTTCTTCGCCAGGAAATGCTCATCAGCAACCAGGTCGCGCATCTCAACAAAATTATTCAATGCCAGGTCGGCAATGGCATCGGCATTGGGTTTACGCGAGGTTTCAAAAGCAGGCAGTATGCGTTTCCAGTCATCGCCATGTGCATCCATCAGCTCATTCAATACCGTGCAATCTTCAAAACCGCAATTCATCCCTTGTCCAAAGAAAGGTACGATGGCATGTGCCGCGTCGCCAATAAGGCAGGCCGTATCTTTGAACGACCAGGGAAAACAACGCACGGTAACCAGTGATGCAGTGGGGTTGTTCGCAAAGTCTTCTTTGTAAGAAGGCATCATGGGTATTACATCAGGAAAATATTCCCGGAAGAAATGCTCAATGTCCTGTTCCGATTGTATGGCAGCAAACGAAACGGCGCCATCAAACTGAAAAAAGAGGGTACAGGTAAAACTGCCATCCAGGTTGGGTAATGCGATCAGCATAAAATTCTTCCGCGGCCATATGTGCAATGCATTTTTATAAAGCCGGTGTGCGCCGTGATCTCCTGCCGGAATGTTGAGCTCCTTGTATCCGTGTTCAATGTAAGACTGTGAAAGGTTAAAACGATCGAGGAATTGCATACTGTGGCGCAAGGCGGAAAATGCCCCATCGGCGCCAAAGATCAGGTCAGCTTTAGCAACCGGTATTGCACTGTTGCTGTCAAATTTTACAGTAGCCTGCTCCAGATCAATGGTATCTGCCCGCTGATTGAAAAAGATGCTGACACCGGGCTGCTGTTCGGCAAGATCCATCAATGCCATGTTCAGTGCACCGCGTGATACCGAATAAATGGCCTGTCCTTCTTTGCCATAGGCTTGCAGGTTTTCGGTTCCGTCGGTAGCATGCACCATGCGGCTGTGCATGGGTATGGCTATTTTACGGATGGCCTCATCCAGTCCTGCCGTAGCCAAAGCCTTCCAGCCCCGGTCGCTGAGGGCGAGATTGATCGAACGGCCGGCCACTATTTTTTCCCTGCGCATATCCGGGCGGCGTTCATATACAGCCACTTTGTATCCCCGTTTAGCGAGCATTACCGCCAGCAATGAACCCACTAATCCGGCTCCGAGTATCGTAACTTTTTTCATAATCGTTTATCGTTTAAAGCTTGGCGAAGGTGGTGATTTTTACTGCAAATGTTGATGCAAGGCGTTGAACGGGTGTACGACAATTTGTTCATCTTGTGAAGCAATGGTTGGTGGGTTA
>CAZGBP010000050.1:0-25787 GCA_964524035.1 uncultured Bifidobacteriaceae bacterium | reverse complement strand
TGGTTAAATGGCTAAATTGTTAAATTGTTGCGGCGAAGCCGATCAATTGCCATTCGGTATTCACTACGCTACTTTACTCACCTGCTCAAATACTTAATACTAACACCCAATAATCTATATCCGATTTGTCGTAAACCCAATTCAAGAGCCGTACGACAACTTAGGCTCACGCAAAGCCCAATTAGCTCTAAAAAATGACCCGATGTTATGAAGCAAATCCTTATGAAATGCCGGCTAATTTTGCATCAGGGCTCCCAGTCAATGTCGAACTTCTCAATATAATCATCTACTGCAGCGCCAATGGTTGGATGGAAGATATTCGGCCCCAGAACATCGATCAGTTCAAAGCGTTTCAGTTTATCTTTCACGGGATCTTTCATTTCCGCAAAATGTAATTCTATCTGCGATGCCGCCAACGTCTTTTTAAGCTGTGCAATCACATCCGCTGAAGTCACATCAACACTGGTAACAGGCTCGGCTGCCACTATTATGCGTTTAACCGGTGTAGGTGAATTGGCAACTGCATGGAGAATTTTTTCCTGGAAAAGTTCTGCATTGGCAAAGAACAACGGAGCATCCCACCGGAACAATACCATGCCCGGCACCAAACGTGCATTCGGGTAACGTTTGATATCATGATATCCGCGGATACCTTCCACCTTTCCTAACACAGCGTAATGCGGGCGCCAGCCATCCCATAAAAATTCTATTACGGCAAGCACAATGGCCAAACCAATACCCGGAATGGCACCTAACACCGCCACACCTAAAAAGCAAACAATCGACAACCAGAATTCCCAGTTTTGTATTCTGAAAATGCGTCTCAGGTCACTTACTTCGAAAAGGCCAATGGCAGCGGTGATCACCACAGCTGCAAGCGCGCTGGTGGGAAGGTTCTTTAGTAATTCCGGCGCAAAAACTAAAAGCATGGCTACTGAAATGGCACCAACCACACCGGTCAATTGTGTCCTGGCTCCTGAAGCTTCTGCAACCGGCGTGCGGGAGGAACTGCTGCTGATAGGAAATCCCTGGAAGAAACCGGTAGCCAGGTTTGCAGCACCCAATCCAATCATTTCCTGGTTGGGGTTTACATAGGTACGGGTTTTAGCGGCATAGGTACGGGACAATACGCTGGTATCGGCAAAAGAGACCAGGGCAACAGCACAGCCTCCGATAATCACCTGCTGTAAATCGGCGAGGTTGATCCAAGGTAAGGTAAATGCAGGTAAGCCTTCCGGTAGCGAACCCAGCACTTTTACTGCTGCCGTTTGGTTTAAATCAAAAGCCCCTACAATAATAGTAGCACCTACCACTGCCAATAAAATAGTCGGAATACGTTTGTACTTTTTTAGCAGCAGTATAACCACTAAAGTACCTAGGCCTATCACCAATGTGACAAGATTGGTTTTGCCCTCTATGATTGCAAGCGCTATCTGGTATCCATCGCGAATCGGGCCTGTACTTTCAATGGAAAAGCCAAACAGTTTAGGCAACTGGCTGATGAATACCGTAAGGGCAATACCATTCATGTAGCCATAGCGTATAGGTTTTGAAAGCAATTCGGTGATAAAGCCCAGCCGAAACACGCCCATCAGGATGCAGGCCACACCTGATACAATAGCCATCATTCCGGCAAGGGCTACCGCTTTTGCAGGATCTCCGAGCGACAAGGGTAAGACTACTGCCAGGATAATTGCTGCCAGGGAAGAATCAGGACCCAGAACCATTATGCGGCTTGGACCAAACATTGCATAAACCAGAAGTGGTATGATGGTGGCGTAGAGCCCGTGTATTCCGGGAACGCCGGAAGCTTCCGCATAGGCAATTCCAACAGGAACCAGCATCGTAGCAAGTACCAATCCTGCGGTAATGTCTTTGGTGAGCCATGATGCTTTGTAATCTTTTATCGTTTGAAGGCCCGGTACCCAGCGCTTCCAGCCGGTTGCGGCTGTCATAGCCGGAAGCGCTAACCGGCCAGGCTCTATCGTTGTTTTCAGAGGTTTCTCCATCTGTTTTTATCTTTTTACTATTGTTTGCGTTTGCTCAATGAAATGCATGGTGCAACTTGTTTTCAATAGCGAAAGGATCAGACAGCCGTAAACTGGTGTATATTAACTTCGTAAATATTTCCTTGCATGATCCATTCAGGGTGGCTGTTGACAGGTTCCTTTTTATTGCTGGCATTTGCATTTTGGCAAAAGCCATAGTACACAGCAACCGATTGAAGCAGGAAAAGAATTAATATCTTTTTCATGGTATTACTTTCTATTTGTTTTCAGCAATATGAGTTTTTATGAAACCGGCAATCCTAAATTTCTTTTGATGTCGAATGAGACTGTTTTCTGCCGATCTGCATTTCCCACTTTGGAAGGTTAACTCCCTTTACGATGAGCCAAAGGCAGAGCGACAGTTCCGCAACCAGGCAGGGTATCAGGATTCCGGGAACCAGCCTGGCGGCAAATTTCGGAGCCAGGAACCAGGCAAAGCTATTCGTAATATAACACACAGCACACAACATAAGCAACACACCGATACTTTTCGGGAAGTAGTCCGATTGGTAAACCAAATAGCCCCAGAAAAAACAGTTCATGCCAAAAAATACCAGGCTGATGTTATAACCCGATGCATGCAACCGGAAAGTGAGATAGGAAAGCACATTTAACTGTTGCGGTTCAAATGCATTCAGGTAATTCGAGCCGGATAGCGGAAACAAGGCAGCCAGAATGCTTAAGTCACTGACAGCCTCCACGGAAATGGATACCAGATTAAACAACACGGCGAGCAAAGCAATATGGGGGTTTACCGGCCTGAGCAAAATAAACATAATGAGCGCCAGCGGGATTGCGCACAGGAGCATTATGATGGATCCGGCAAAACCCAAACGCCAAAGTTGTTCAGAAGCCATCAGGTTAGCGGCAGTTGCTGTTGCATCTGCTGAAACAATGAGTTTGCCCCGTATAAATATCTCATTGAAGAGCCCGATCAAGATGATAATTAAATACAGGAACCCACCGGTTCTTGCATAAGCCAACGGTGAAAACTGCGTATTCTCAAAATATGAGTTCATAACCGACTTTATGATTTAAGTGAGCACTAATGAAAATGGAATGGATTCAACCTGGATAAAGTTAGTTCATCGGTTGTTGTGATTTCTAATAATTCATGCTCGCCGACTTTGACAACCATAATATTGTGATGATCAGCCTGTAATAGCCAAATGCTAAAAATTCAGCCATGCTGCAGGAAAATAATTTTTAATGGAGTTTTAGTGTAGGATGCTTTCAGATCTAATTATATCCGTTAATAAGCCGATGGGGAAATGGCAGCGAGGCTGAAACACGACACTGTTTAAGAGTGACCGTAAAAAAGTATTGTTATCTTGAAAGGGACATTAAAATTTAACTAATCGTTTGCCAATGCCGGTTAACAGTTAACCGACATCCTGCAAGCCGATAAACAAAAGAGCGCTCCCGACTCGGGAGCGCTTTCAGTTTTTAGTCTTATGTCTTTACATCTTACATCTTACATCTTACGTCTTACGTCTTTTCAATTACGTCTTACTTCTGAATCACCATTTGCTTTGTACCCATCACTATTCCATCTATATACAGCGTGTACGAATACACACCACTTGCAAGGTTGCCTGCATCAATACGCAAATGATCTTCATTACAAGAAATCGGAATCACACTGATTACTTGTGAAGTGGATGTATTGGTGATCATGATCGAGGCATCGTTGCAATCTTTGGGTATGCGGAAAGGAATGAGTGTTGAGTTATCAAAAGGATTAGGAATGTTTTGACCAAGAATAGTTTCGGGTTTGATGTTTGATGTTTGAAGCTTGGCAAATCCCGACGTCATTGCGGATTGCGGATTGTCAATTTCCCGCGAAAAGCGGGACAGGTCGGATTCCAGCAGATTCAATTTTGATTTCAATTCATCAAGCTGTTTCTGTTGATCACCGTTTTCCATTTTTAGTTTTTCATTTTCCAACTGCACATCTGCTAATTGACGCATCTGCACATCCTTGTTTAAAGAAAGTGTCTGAAACGACTTGCTAAGATTTTCCAACTCGTTATTTTGTCTTCCGTCTTCCGTCTTCCGTCTTACATCTTCTTCTGAAAGTGCTTGGATTCCCAAAAACAAAACCCCTGTTTTGTCCATTGCAGAAATCGAACTGTCGTCTCCCACTTCAAAGAGCTGATGAAATTCTGCCGCCATGGGGCCAATGTGATATTCCTCTCTTGTTCCGGTGTACATCCATTTCGAAACCTTCAGTTGTTGAATTTTTTCAAGAATGGATTCCTTATCAAGCTCCGTAATGTTCTCTTTTTTGCTTGCATCAGAAATATCTGTCCATACGCCACCCACGGTTAGGTAAGCGCCATTTCCGTTGGTTGCTGCGCTTCCGACTTTAATCGCTCTGGTGGATGGCGATGTGCCAAAGCCCCAGCCTATTACCGATGAATTGCCAAACCTCATGTTGTTTGATGCAATAACCAAAGCGCCATTACCAATGGCGGTGCTGTTGGTTAATCCTGCAACAGTAACATCTGCATCGTATCCAAGAAAAGTACAGTTATCGCCGGGGGTAAAATCGTTGCCGGCACCATAGCCGATTGCGGTGCAGTTGCTGGCGGTGGAAGAGCTCAATGAGTTTCTTCCGACCACTGTATTGGAACTGCCGGAAGTATTATCGTCTCCTGCCTGGTAACCGATCATGGTATTGCCGCTGCTTGTTGTGTTTTCCCCGGCATAGCTGCCGAAAAAGGAGTTTTCACTAGCCAGAACATTAGACTCTCCTGCGTAATAGCCCACCGCAACATTATATTCTCCTGTTGTATTGGAAGTAAGTGCTGCAGTTCCGGTTGCAACATTTCTGCTTCCGGTAGTGTTGGCATAAAGTGCTGAAGTTCCGCTTGCCGTGTTGTTGTTTCCGGTGGTATTGGCATAAAGTGCATAAGTTCCGCTTGCCGCATTGCTGTATCCGGTGGTATTGTAATAAAGTGACGTATATCCGTTTGCCGTATTATAATATCCGGTGGTGTTGGAATAAAGGGCTGAATATCCGCTTGCCGTATTGAAGTCTCCGGTGGTGTTGGAATAAAGTGCTGATCTTCCGTTTACCGTATTGTTACTTCCTGTGGTGTTTGAATAAAGTGCCCGATATCCGTTTACCGTATTGTTACTTCCAGTGGTATTTGAATAAAGTGCCTGATATCCGTTTGCCGTATTGTTGTCTCCCGCGGTATTGGAATAAAGCGACATATCTCCAATAGCAGTGTTGGAATATCCAGTGATATTATAATAAAGCGAGGAGTCACCTATTGCCACCGTGCCACTTCCTTCAGTACTTGAAAATAGTGCATGGTGTCCAATGGCAATGTTTGAACTGCCGGTGGTGTTTTTTAACATCGACTGATAACCTATTGCAATATTGGAAGTACCGGTAGTATTTTCATAAAGCGCTTCAAAACCTATTGCATGATTGTAACTTTCATTAGAACGATACAAAGCAAAGCTTCCAATGGCAACATTGCTCGATCCTGATTGATTGAGGTATAATGTCTGCTTACCAATGGCTATGTTATGACTTGTATTGGCTGAGTTATACAAAGAACTATGTCCAACGGAAATATTACTATAACCGGTGTTGTTTGAATAAAGCGACTGAAAACCTATGGCCGTATTATCGAACCCGGTGGTGATTGAATTGCCGCTGTTTGTTCCCACAAAAGTATTTTCCGATCCACTGTTATGAAGAAAAGCAGATCCATCAAGATAGAGTTTGCCTGAGAGATAAAGTTCATTCCAGGCAAGTGACGATGATCCGATGTTTGTAGCATTATCAGTTGCCGGAAGCAATGCTACATTTACTGCAGTAGGTTCAGTGAGATTGGCGAGCGTTTTATTGGCGCCATTTTTAAATGAAATGGCTGACCATGCGCCTCCATCATAATAATAGAAGCCGGCGGTGCCGCTTGTTTGATAAATCAGTAACCCGGTAGCCGGGGCAACAATATTATCCCGCTGGTTTTTTGTCATGCGCGGCACCAATACGCCCTGCGTGGTAGAATTAACTTCAAACAATGCAGAAGCATCGGGTGCAAGTGTTCCGATGCCTGACGCGCCGGTTTCCGGAAAGGTGTTTGTCTGAGCAAGCGTTTTGTGCGAAGCAAGCAGCAGGCAGAAACCAAGCATAAGTTTTACGAAGGGTCGTGTTGTTTTCATGACAATATTTTTTAGTGAAAAAGGAAGTATCACAATATAATTGAATTTATTAGGTATGAATTTAAATGATAAGCACTCGCAAACCGAGAACGTTTTAGTCTAAAGTTTATTCAAAAGTCTTTGGCCTGGAGTTAATCGCGGATTGTAGATCGTCAATTTCACGCGTGAGGCGGAGCAGGTCGGATTACAGCAGATACCAATTCACTTTCAATTAATCAGGTTGTTGCTGTTGATTACTGTTTTCTCTTTTTGGATTTTCATTTTCCATGTTCACTTTTTATAAGTGACGCTAATGCATGTCAATGTTCTATGAGAGTACGTGAAAGGAATTGCTCAGATTTTGAAACTCAACATTTTGGCAAAGCATCAGGCCATTATTGTATTCTCCCATTAGCCCAAATGGACACGCTGACCAGTCGGACTTGATCAACCTTAATGGTTATGCGCCAGCCATACCGGGCAAGCGTGATTTCCGCTTAAGAATTATTGCTGACAGTATTTTTTATTTTCCCCGGAGACTTTCAGGAAAGTAGACGCATCATGATTTACTTCAAATGATTTGTAATTAACGGTACCTAATATAGCACCACCTGTTGCTCCAACCAGCAAACCGATAAAAGCGCCTCCTGCAGCATGTGATCCGGGACCAGCATCCGCTGTATACCAGCTGCCAGGTGTTGGTTGAGGCTCCTCATACAATCCATAGGCTATAAGGGCACCCATCAAGGCACCTGCGCTTGCACCGATTACAGCAAGGGTGCCGGCGCTGCCCTTTTTTTGTATTTTAATTTTTTCAATATCTCTGTATGATAGGGTGTAGGGAAGCTGATCAGACTTACCTTTCATTGTTACTGAAGTGTCATTTACTGCAACAAGCAATTGTTTAGGGGAATGCGATTGCCGCTGTATAATTATGGCTTTATACAATTTATGCTTCCCGGTGTCTGTCTGACAGAGGCCGGGGTATATAGTGGAGATTAACAATAGAAACAGTAATACTTGCCTGCCCTTGAGCTGAAGAAGTGTAACACGAATGAAATGATTTGCGGTTAATGCTGCGGTTGCATTCATAAATAATGAATTAAATATCAGATTAATAGGGTAATAGATTATCTCAAATGCACACTTTCCAGAAGTGTTCTTTAGAAGTATCTTATTGTTTTGGTAGTTGAGATCATTATCAGTACGATGCTAATGCAAAGAGCGTAATTCCGGCATCGCAATCCAATGATCGTGATCATATAAGCCTGGCGGAAGATCCGATAATAGTATTACACAGATATGAGTCGGCGGTGTATGCAACAGATCATACACCTATTGGTTTACAGGTGTTATTGTGTTGGAAGTATTCCTTGTTACCAACTTATAGGAATGTATGATCAACCCGGATGGCAGCAATGCCGCTCAGGCAACTACCTGGTATCATTTACATTCTTGATAAACATAATTGATTGCACCATGCCGTTGCCGGATGTTGCTTTCAGTATATAGGTTCCTGATGCAAGGCCTGCCAGGTGGAGTACCGTTTTATTGCCAAGTTCTCCTTTAAATTCCAATAGGTTACTTCCGGTTCCATCGCTGATACCGATATGGTTAAACACCTGGTCTGTTACCAGGGTTATGTATTCACCTGCTGGATTGGGATACAGGTGGAAATAAAAACCGCCTGCCAGTTCCGCGCTCACCACATCAGAGTATTTATGATTCCCATTAAAGTCGGTCTGCTTTAAGCGATAGTAGTTTATCCCCTGAAAGGGATGTTCATCGCATGTCGCATAAAAATGAGGTGACAGGCTGGTACCTGCGCCATCTACGGTATCAATGGGTATGAAGGAAGTTTCCAGGTATGATTTTTCTACCGTGAAATAATCGTTATTGAATTCTGAATCAGTAGACCAGTCCAGCACTACCACATTTTTTACCGTATGCGCAGTAAAATAAAGCAGGGAAATGGGCAGCACATTGGTGACATCTACCACGGTGGTGCTCAGGCATCCGTTTGCATCCATCACGGTTACGGTATACGTTCCTTCAGGCAGGCAATCGAAAACATTGCTTGTTTGAAAATTTACACCGTCAATACTGTATTCATAACCGGGTGTGCCTCCGGAACCTGTTGCAGTAATGGCACCATCTCCACAGCCTGAACTGCCGCTTACAGCTACAATTGACGGACCTGCCAGTGCACCAACCGTAACGGTGGCAGTACTGATACATCCATTTGCATCTTTTGCATTGATGACATAACTACCTGACGCTAATCCCGTGAATACATTGCCTGATTGATATGCTCCGCCATCTATGTTGTAAGTTATCGCAACGGTGCCACCGGTGGCGATAGCGGTTATTGTGCCATCATTTGCATAGCAGGTTGATGGTGATGTGGTAGTTGATAACAACGGGCCTTCCAGGTTGGGAATAGTAACCGTAATTGTTTTTGTACAGCCATTATTGTCTTTAACCCAAAGTGTATACGTGCCGGCAGCGAGCGGCGTAAAAACAGTACTTGCCTGGTACGTGGTACCGTCGAGACTGTAAGTCAGCGCTCCGGTACCACCGCTTGCTGCGGCGGTTATCTTGCCATTATTGTTTCCGCATGTTGCCGCTACAACGGTGGCCGTTAATATGGAAGGTCCGGCAATATTTGCAACATCAACCAGTTTGGTACTGAGACAGCCGTTGGCGTCTTTTACTGTTACGGTGTAAATACCGGCAATAACCCCTGTAAAAACTCCCGAGCTCTGAAAATTAATACCATCAATACTGTATTCCAACGGAGGCGTACCGCCCGATCCGGTACCTGTAATCGTACCATTGGCATTGCCGCATTTGGCTGATATGGTTGAAGTGGCAAGTGTGGGGGCATTCAGGTTGGGAATATTGACTATAGTGGTGTTCTGGCAATCATTCAGGTCTTTAATGGTAAGGGTATAGGCACCGGCAGCCAGTCCCGAAAAGGTACCGTTGCTTTGAAAAGTGAAACCGTCAATACTATACTGGTAAGGTGCTGTTCCTCCTGAACCTGTTCCTACGACGGAACCATTGTCACTTCCACAGGAAGCAGGTATACCATACGCGGTAAGTATGGGCAAAGAAGTAGCCGGTACCGTAACATTGGAAGTTGCAAAGCAACCGTTCGGATCAACAACCCAAACGGTATAAGATCCGGCAGCAAGTCCGGTAAATACGGTACTTGTCTGATAGGTGGTTCCATTTAAACTGTACTGCAACGTGCCGCTGCCACCAGTTCCATTGGCTGTGATGGTACCATTTACTAACCCGCAGGAGGTTCCGGTAGCAACGGCGTTGACAGAAGGAATGGTGAATGCTGATAGTGTAACAATAGCTGCGCCTAAACAACCGGTAACATCTTTAACAAGCACAGTATACGTACCCGCATTTAATCCGGAGAAAACATTGCCGCTTTGAAAAGCTCCGTTGTTCAGACTGTAAGTCAGTGGTGCATTGCCACTACCGGTTGCTGTAATGGTACCATTGATCAATCCACAGGTTGCATCGGTTTTTTGAAGCGTAACTGTCGGTCCGCCGATACTTAAAACGGTAACGGTGATGGATGGTTTGCAATCGCCTTCATCGTCTTTAATAGTAATTGTATAAGTACCCGGAGCGAGACCGGTAAATGTGCCGCTTGATTGAAACGGGCCACCATTTAAACTGTATTTGTAAGGGGGCACTCCGCCACTGCCTGAAGCAACAATAATACCTGTACTGGTGCCGCAGGCGGAATTGGTAACAACGGCAGTTAATCCGGGAGCTACGTCCACACTGATGGTAATTTCTATGGTGGTGGTACAGCCATTGGCATCCATGATCGTTACGCTGTACGTTCCGGCTGAATCAATATCCCAGTTATCTTCATCGTCAAAAGGGCCGCCTTCGAAACTGAATTCATAAGGGCCGGTTCCTCCGGTTCCCGATACTTTTATTTCACCGGCATCTCCTGAATCATCGCAGGGAATATTGTCGGCCTTAACAATTATTATAGAAGGCGGCGGGCCGGCACCTACATTAATGATTGTTGCACTCGTTGTTCCAATGCAACCTGCTGCATCCATAACGGTAACAGTATAGGTTCCCGGCGCAAGACCGGTAATGACATTGCTGCTTTGAAAATTTACTCCGTCGATACTATAGGTATAGGGTGGTGTGCCACCTGCACCGGTTGCCGTAATTATTCCGTTGCTGCTGGTGCAGTTGGCATTGGTAATTACAGCGGTTACGGTTGGAGAAAAAACGATGGTAACGGTAACCGTTGCAGTGGCCGAACAGCCATTGGCATCCATAACTTCAACGGTATAAATACCTGCTGCCAGCCCGGTGAATACATTACTGCTCTGAAAAGTGGAACCATCAATGCTGTATTGTAACATGCCAACACCACCTGAGGCCAGCGCAGTAACAATACCATCACTTCCGCTGCAGGGTGTGGCAATGGAACTGGCAGTAACCGATAAACCGGATGCATTCGTCATGATTACTGTTATCGTGCTGATGCATCCGTTGGCATCTTTTACGGTAAGTGAGTAAGTACCTGCAGAAAGTCCTGAGAAAATGCCGCTTACCTGGTATGTACCGCTATTCAGGCTATACTGCAATAATCCCGTTCCACCGGTTCCATTTGCTGTAATGATACCATTGGTTGCACCGCATGAGGTAGGAGTCACTGTTGCTGTAACTGACGGTCCTGAAGTATTGGTTACCGACACAATAGTTGCGCCAATACAACCCAGCGCATCTTTTACAAGAATGGTATAGCTGCCGGGAGCTAAACCACTGAATAATCCGCTTCCCTGGAAAGTAAATCCATTGATGCTGTATGTTAGCGGCGCCGTGCCTCCTGAACCAACTGCGGTAATTGAGCCATTACTTGTATTACAGGTTGCTGAAACCGAAGTAGCTGTTACGGTTGGCGCATTGGAATTGCTTACCGTGGTATTCACTGTGCTCGTACAGCCATTGGCATCTTTAACAGTTACTGTATAGGATCCGGCCGTAAGGCCTCCGAAATAACCGCTACTTTGAAACGTAACGCCGTTTATGCTGTATTGCAAGGGAGCCGTTCCGCTTAATCCGGTTGCCGTAATGGTACCATTGCTGTTTCCACAGGCTGCAGCAGTAGTTACAGCTGTTACCGTTGGCCCGGCAGAATTGGCTATTGTTACAGCATAGGAGCTAATGCAACCGTTCGCATCCATTACCGTAACGGTGTAAGAACCGGCAGCCAGCCCGGTAAAGACATTGCTGACCTGGAAATTATTACCATCAATACTGTATTGAAGCGGCGCCGTACCTCCTGTTGCCAAAGCGGTTATCTTACCATTGTTGCTGTTGCAATACGTAGCGGCGGGAGTGGCCGTAAGTGTCGGACCACCTGTATTGGCTATCGTTACAAGCACTTCATTAAGGCAACCGGTAGCATCTTTCACGGTTAGCGTGTACGTGCCTGCACTGAGCCCGGTAAAGAAATTATTCAGTTGAAAAGTGGAGCCGTCTATACTGTATTCCAGGGGCGGTGCACCGCCACTGCCATTAGCGGTAATCGTACCATTATTACTGCTGCACAATGCATCTGTTTTGGTAAACGATAGAGAGGGTCCGTTTGAATTGATAATGGTTACCGTTGTGGTGGTGCTGCAACCTCCTGCATCTTTTATGGTTACTGTATAAACGCCGGCCCCCAGATTGGTGAAAGAACCACTTCCCTGAAAGGTAACGCCATCAATACTATAGGTATATGGTAAAGAACCCCCTGACCCGGAAGCAGAAATGGATCCGGTATTGCTTCCACATAACGTATTGGTGCTGTTAACGGTAAGTGCAGGGCCGGGCAAAAAGAAATCAGCAGTTGTGGAAGTCCCGCTGCAGGTTTGATTGATAAAAGCGATGATCGTATAGGTCACACCGGGTGTAAGTCCGGTAAAAGTGCCGCTGGAATTTGACGCCACGAGATTACCTCCAATGTAGAGATTATAGGTAACAACGGAGCCTGATGGGGGTGCCGGGCTGATTGACGTTGTTACGGAAGCGGTTGCACAATTCGGGGAAGGAGTAATGGTATAGGAAGTACTTGCGCAATTGTATGAAGAAATATCAAACGATGCTACAAAGCCATCCCCGCTTGCATAGAGCAAGGTCTTTGCTTCATCAAAAGCAAGGTCATAGACTGATTTGGTACTGAAACCCGTGATACTGATATCCGGATTGGCTGCATCATCAAAAGTGGAACCATTGAATTTGTAAACTTTAATTGTTCCGTTGGTAGAGCCCACAAATATATTGTTGCATTCGTCAGCTATAATACCGCCGCTCATCAATTGTGTATTGCCTGCTATGGTGAGCGGGGTACCCACGCCCGCGCCGGTAGCTTTGTTAATCGCTTTCAGGTTCTTGCCGTCCCAGTAGAAAAGATACGAGGTATTGATTCCAAATACATTGCAGGAGTTTTCAATCTGAGTCCCCAGCATATATGGGCGATTGGCAATTTCCTGTATGGCAATAAAGCCTGAAGTTACATTCCACGAAACAGTTGCGCCGTTGTAAGGGGCCGGATTTTTGTAAATTTTATTGGAAAGGGAAGGAGTTCCATACAGTGAACCGTAAATTGTATACATGTCATTCGAAACCGGGTCAATAATGATATCGGCGATATCTTGAGCCCATCCGGTGGAAGTGCTATAGGGAATTCCGGTAACATTAAGAGAAGAAAGTACGGTTGACGGCGGCGTGCATACACCAAAATTTATGTTCGAATTGGTACCACCACCTGCAATCAGTATCTGTGGTGATCCACTGTTGCAACTCCATAGCATCTTCCAGTCTTCCTGGAAACTGGTGTTGGCAGTGGTAATGTAATTATCGTACAGTCCTGCTGAATTGATCCTGATGATCTTAAACCCGGTACTGGAATTAAAGCCCTGGCCCAGGTATACATTGCCCGTAGTTTTTTCTACTACCCAGCCACCGTAATAAATACCGAAGGTCCAGGCGGGTATGGACAGGCTTCCATTAAATGTCCATTGCCATACGCCGGAGGCATTGTATTTCGCCAGTTGATATACATTGCCGTCTCCGCCTCCGGTCACATATACATTACCGGCATAATCAAAATCCACATCTTTTGCTTTTCCCGCATTGGTGCCGGTGAGATTACCCGCTGCGCTGATGAATGGATCAATCACCAACGTTTTGGATGTATCGTAGCCACCCGGAGCCTGGAATGTCAGGAGTTTTTCCTGTAAAATTGTGGTGATCCCTATTTTGCGAATGGAATCACCGGCGTAATAACTAATGGGCCAACTGTGGTTAAAGCTGCCAAGGTCAGAAGAGATCTTCAGGCTGCCGGATTTGTCTGTAATGACTTTTCTTGCATCACCGCCCCATAACAATTGCAGTTGCGTTATATCCGCCCCGGGATTCAGAATGACGCTGTATTCAAACCCTACATGGTTATTGTTGTTAAAAGTATATTCGATGTCAATGCCGGGATAGACCTCTTTGCATGTAATTTTTTTAAAAGTGCGTGCTTTCCCGCTCAGCATACCATACGTACAGTAACCGGTTGCCTCCTCTTCCGCGACTATAAAGCTATTTGGATTTGCATTCAACCATTCCATGGTGATTACCCGGTCCGTAATCTTTACCTTCTCGCTGATCGCTTCTTCTGTCATTCCCCGGTGTTCCATTTCCTCTTTTTCTTCCGCCGATGGACTCTTAACTCGTCTTTGAAGAAAAAGAATTCCTTTTGTAGTTACCAGGGCAGGCATTTGAAATCCTTCATACGCGTAAACAACCGGCCCCATATTTTCATGGCCGTTGACCAGGTGTCCATACTGACCAATATTTTCTATGAATGTGGTGGAAGTGCCGGTTAAATCTCTGGTGGGTTCTTTTGGGTTACCTGACAGGAAGCCAGTAGACTGACTGCCGCTTTTAGCTGCGGGTATAATTCCGGCCGATACCGGTTGCTGCGCATAGGTAGCTTGGCTTCCTGCAAAAGCAAGCATTCCCAAAACAGATAGGGCCGGAAGAATATGTTTTGTATTTAACAAAAAATTGAACCGAAGGGAAGCAAGCAGACAGCCCACGTTAAAAGGATTTGAAATGGAGGAATATCAATTACTTAATTACGGATAATCGTGTGGTCAGTGAAGCTACCAGAATAATCGGATGGCTTCAATTTTATTTGACTGGAAGGGGAAAAATTATGCCTGAAACGGGTATTTGCTGCTTTACAGAATAACAGCGGTAATTCAGGTTAAGTTAGTTCGCCAGCGAATATTATAATAATAGGTTATATCTGAACTGCATGCGGATTCAGGGTATTGACCACGGTACCGGCTTTCGGGACCGTTAAATGGATGTCATAAGCAGATAGGGTGCTACACACGATCGGCCCATCGTTGATTATTATCATTAATTGCCATGCCTCACTTTTTTTCGCATCCGCTTTGGACCATACCAAAGCCAGAAGCCGGTAGCAGACAAAAGAATCAATGCACTACCCATCACGGTGGTATAAATCAGTTTGACGGGTTCATTATTTGTTCCTAGTAATGCATCAAAGAAGGAGCCGTCATGAAGATCTTCAATAAAATCGCTGTTGCGGTGCTCAATGGACAGTACTGCACCGGTAGTTGCATCAAGTTGTACCCCCCAGTAATGATCGGCAAATACAAATTTAACCACGCCCCTGGAAGGCCTTGCATCAATTCTGTCTATTGCCGGTGATAATTCTGTTGATACAGAGTCATGCAACACCTGCACGGCCCTGTTGTGAAGGGAGTCAATGGTGAGCCAGGTTTTTACGTCGGAGGAAACTCCTTTCCCGGTAGGAGCAAGTAAGTACCCGCCTGAATTTTTTTTCCAGCCTAAGAACAATCCGGTCAGCGCAGTAGTAAAGAAAAACAGCACCAGCACTATGGCAACTTTCCTGTGTAGTAACCGGAAGTTGCGCAATAAAGCTGCCGAAGTACTTTTCTTAGTAGTAACAGAATGCATAAGTACAGTTTATGGTAAAGCAATCAAATGTAAACCCGGGAAGCGGGTACGCAATAAAAAGCACTTAAGTTGTCCCGTAATTGGTATGTATTACGGGACATCTTAACCTCAGCCGGGCGTTTGTACAAAGGCAGATTGATCTTTTTTACAAGTTAGCCCGCAGCGCAATGATAAAATTTCTCCCCGGCGCACTGATACCGGATGCAAATACCCTGTAGTTGGCATCCAGTATGTTTTCACAGGCTGCCTGTACCAACAGGTGTTTATTGAGCTGGTATTGCAATCGCAAATTCAGGGTCCACCAGGCTGGCATTCCTTCCGGTGTGGCATATTGCTCATTGTCTTCACCGCCACTATTGTAATCTTCAATGTGTTTCCATCCATTGTAGTTTGCAAACAATTCGGCACGCAAAGCTTTATACCGGTAAATCACACTCGTTTTTCCAAGTAACGGTGGAATATGATCCAGTGGTTCATTACCGTCGTCTTCTACTATTTGACCTTTGGTGAAAGTGAGTGTGCTAATCAGGGAGAAGTGATCACTGATATCCGCAAACAGGTTGGCATTTGTTCCATATAAATAAGCTTTCCGTTTGTTTTGATTAGCCAGCACTTCACTTAATTCCCCATCATACAAAATGGAATCTTCTCCGTTAAAGGTGAAGTTATCAGTAACAATGGCATCTCGCATCAGGGTACCGAATGCCACTACTTCTACTTTTACTTTATTGCTGAATATCTTGGAAACGTTCAGATCAACATTAAAAGTCTTTTCCGGCTTCAGATCTTCATTAGGCACCACCACACTGCCCGGTGCCGATTCAAAAACCTTAGCAAGGTCATCCACGTTGGGGGCACGAAAGCCGGTGGAACCGAGCAAGGAAACCCTCCAGTCGGATTCCCCGTTCCAGATGGCACCCAACGATCCGCTGACCGGAAAACTCGACTGGTCAATCTCATTAAATGGAAAATCAAAGAATTCCTTACTGACGAAAACAGAATGCAGCGTCACATACTCAAGCCTTAATCCACCAGTAAGAACCCACCGGTCGTCGATTTTCCATGTGTCGGTAACATATAGTCCCAGGTAGTTCATGGTGTTATCGCCATCAGGATACCGGGTGTCGAGCGGGCTGATTTCACCGGTAACAATATCTGTTTCTTCAGCGGTTGACTGAAGGCTGTTGAATTGTCCCTGCAGACCAATACGCAAATCATTTCGTTCGGTTTTCTTTCTGGCATCCAGGTAATAGCCGAATACGCCTACCTGTTCGGTGCGGTTCTGCAAACCGGTACGGTCAAAGCGACGCTGATGCCGGCTTTCTTCAATGTACTGATAGTTCAGGCCTGCCCTATAGCCATTGAAGAATCCATCCAAATTTTCCAGGTGAAGTTCGTACGAAGCCAGTGTACGCAATTGTGGGCCATAGTACCATTCGGCATTCCGAAGCCCTTCACCATCAGGATCGGTAAGCCGGTCATAACGGGGCACATCGGTAGAGTTCGAGAGTTGCAGGTTGAGTACATGTTGTACATGGTCATTTTGCCTGAATAGAAATTTTTGAATGATGTCATATTGAGAATAACCTGAAAAAACCTGTTTGTAGATGTTGTCATTCTTCACCAGCGAATCTTTACCATTGATTCGTTCAACGTAGAAAGGACGAAGCCAGATGCTGTCGGCCGTACTATTCAGATTCTTTCCCTGCTTCAGGTCATCGAAGTCAGAAAAAGTAACAGAGGTAAGTGAAGCCAGTTTTGCACCAGCGATGTTAAAATCCACGTGGCCTGTTTTTTCATTGTTGGCAGAGGCATAACGTACAAAGGCATTTGCATCAAGGTTCAGTTCGCCGGCCAGATCACTCAGCGCCGGATTTTTTGTATGCAGGTGAATCACACCGCCCAAAGCATCGCTTCCATAAACGGTTGAGGAAGGCCCGAAAAGTATCTCGGTTCGTTGCAGGATCGATGGATCCATGGTGATGATGTTCTGCAGATGACCTGCCCGGTAGATGATATTATTCAGCCTGACATTATCTATCATCAGTAAAACCCTGCTGGCTTCAAAGCCACGGATGACAGGGCTTCCTCCTCCCTGCTGCGATTTCTGAACGAGTACCTGCCCGGTACCTGCCACCATTTCAGCAGCCGTAGCCGGGTTGGAGTTTTGTATCTGCTTAGCCGTGATCGATTCCACCTGTTGCGAGACGTACTTCTTTTCCTCCGGTACAAGATTGGCTGATACGATGGTTTCATCCAGCTCAATAACGCGTTCATCTTGCGTTGTGTCTTCTTCCGCAGTTTGCGCCGATACAAGGAGTACTTGCAAATTAAGGTTCAGGAAAACTAAAAAAAGTAATGGTTTCATAGAATAAGTCGTTTACGAATGAATGTATCAGTATGCAATAAAGGCGTTGATCGAAATGGATGCATGCCTTTATGCTGAATCATTTAATCCCGGATTTTGAATAATATCGGATAATGATCATAAATAAAACCTGAACTGCCTTTTATGACAGTGTCCGCTCGTATAAAACTGTGGGTCAATCAACTGTATATGGGCACTGTCGGATACGGTCTTTACCATTCCTCACTTTGTTCCATGCTAAAGCACGTAAGCGCAATGAAAAAGCGGAAAGAGTAACCGGTTAATCTTGCATCCGGCACAGCTTTTCAATCACCGTCAGGTACAAAATAATGCACCACGTAAAAGCAAGTGGAATCTCCGCGGCAACAGCAGTTAAGCGGGCAGATCAGATGTCAGGTTAAGCAGTTTTCGGAGGGGGGTACAATCGCGAAGAAACAGGGGATTGATAAATGCTGGGTTTGTATAGGTAAAGCAGGGATACCTCGTTACGATAAAATTCGTCTTGCGTGCAGGAGGTTAAGAATGCGCCTTGCAAAAATTTCAGGAGGGAGGCAGTACTATTGCCGCTTGGTGAAGTAGTATTCGATTTTTGATTTCCTGCTAAGTGTTTTCCAAATTCACTGATGAGTTGTTTTTCTTTGTCATCCCGTATGCAACAAACTTTCACCAGTGCGCCGTCCTGCTGAATGCTCACGATGTCATACATTTCACCTTTATATGAAAACTCGTGGGCATCAATCATCATTTCATCGAGCTGGCCGGAAGGGAAAATAAAATTTTCATACAGGTCGGTAAATTTTCCGGATCGGATCAATTGCTTCATCTCGGTTTTAATCTGCCGTTGACTTACCAGGAAGACAAAGTAATATCCTGCTAAATAACATAGCGTAATCGAAAGCAATACCGTGACGATGAAGTTCTTCAAAGCAATGAATGATCAAATTTAATGGTAAATCCGGAAATCGCTTTTTTATTATTGATATTGTCTGTGCATGCTAAAGTACATTCAACAACTGCTCCTTGATTTTTTCCAGTTCATCTTTCATTTGCACCACCAGCTTCTGAATAGCAGCATGGTTTGCTTTTGAACCCAGTGTATTGATCTCACGCCCCATTTCCTGCGAAATGAAATTTAACTTTCTTCCATTGGAATCATTTTCTTTCATCACTTTTAAAAAATAGTCACAGTGACTTCTGAGCCTTGCCTTCTCTTCCGTGAAATCCATTCGTTCCAGGTAATAGATTAATTCCTGTTCAAACCGGTTCCTGTCATATTCCTCCGGGGATACCAGCTCCATCAACTGATTGCGTAACCGGCTCCTGATAGATGCTACCCGTTCTATTTCAAAGGCTTCCGCCTGTTCCAGCAAAGACAATATGGTGGAAACATTGCCATCAAAAATCTGTTCCAGTCCTTCTCCGTCTTTGATCCGGAAAACCCGGAGGTCTTCCACTGCTTCCAGCAATACTTCCATCACCGGAGCCAGATCTTCCTCTTTATAGTTGACCTTATCCGTGTTGATGACCTCGGGCAATTGCATCACCATCTGAAGCAGGTTTTTTTTGTCAGCTTTTAATTCTCTTGACAGCGCCTTCAATTCCTCGTAGTAGCGAACAAAAAGTGCTTTGTTGATCGAAATGTTCTTACCGTCATCAGCCGATTCAATGGAGATGAAAAGGTCAATTTTACCCCGGTGTAATTTTTCAGTCACCAGGTTTCTTATTTCTATTTCCTTATCTTTAAATGAGAAAGGTAACCGGAGGTTTATATCCAGGAATTTGCTGTTCAGCGACCTGATCTCCGCTTTAAGTGTTATTCCATTTATGGTAAGTTGTGCCTTACCATAACCGGTCATTGATTGAATCATATTGCTTTTTGAAGGTGAATGTATTTTTCTATGGTAAGCGGATGATTCCTGCAGGCAGCCAGTTCAAAAAATCAAAAAGCGGCATGCTGGAACCATGGATGAATCTAATCTTTTTTTCCTGCATTCATGTTAGTGGTTTTGTTTGCACTCACCAGGTACACACCTGCAAAAATCAATAATGTAGCGATGATCTTAATCAGCGGGTATTCATCGCGGTTCAGCAGCAATGCAAAAATAGTGGCCAGCGCGGGTTGAAGATAGATATATATACCCACAACAGAAGGGGTGGCCTGTTTCATGGCCATGGTGTTTAGCAGATAAGCAAAGAAAGTAGTGAAGAGAACAATAAAAGCCAGTTCCATCCAAAGTGGGTAAGTAAACTGCTGCCAGTCAGTGGAGGAGAGTTCATTCCAGCCAACAGGCACCACGATCAGCCAACCAAAAAAGAATACCCAGGTGATTACCGTTAACGGATGGTATCTGCTCATGAGCGGCTTCACAATTACAAGGTAGACTGCATAAGAAGCAGCATTGATTAGTACAAGGATGTCACCGGTGGTTTGCCCTGTACCCCGCGTGAATTCACTGCCCGAAAGTATTACCAGTACAGCGCCAATTGCACCCAGCAGCACGCCGGCGATCTTCATCAGGGTAATTTTTTCATCATGAAATATTCCGGAAAGTATCAGTATCAGGATGGGTGTGGTAGTCATCATCAGCGAAGCATTAATAGGCGTGGTGATGCTGAGGCCTTTAAAAAACAACAGTTGGTTTATGGCCACGCCAAACAACCCGCAGAGCATCAGCAAGCCGATATCGGTGCGCTTGATTTTTTCTTTGATAAAAAAGAATTGAAGTATCGCAAAAAGCAATAATGCCACAGTAACACGGATGACTATTGCACCAAAAGGCAGTATGTAGTGCGGCACTACATCTTTTGCTATCGTGAAACTCAGGGCATATATGAGATTGACAATGAAGAGGTATAAGTGAGTACGGAATTGAATGTTCATACGGCGGGCAAAACTACCGGTATAATTTTAAAAACCATCAGGTTGTTGCATGAATAGAATGATGTAAGAGAATGGAAGGAATCCTGACACATTAATTCTCCTGCGGATGAGGAACCTGTATACATACAATAAACACAACTGCTTGCAGCTGCAACTAAATCAATCACCCGGCAGTACGCACGCCGGGAGTAGCTGCTTTGCGAATGGCAAGTGTTTTTTTCCAGGCAACTCTGTACCATTTACTACGCAGTTTTTGTTTGAGGTTGTTGCGAGACATAACTCCATTTGAATTATGAACACTTGGTGACGAATGGTTCCGGATAACCGGATAGGTAAACAGAACCAGCACGTTAATCTGGTATGTCTACCTCAGTAGTTCACGGCTGACATACAAACCAGGATTGCGTAATTTGCAATATCAAAATCAGGCGTATGAGAAATTGTGTAGTTAACCTGTTCCAATGGCAATCATACTATCCCAAAGCGGTAAATATTTTTCAATATTTCCTGTGCATGCTTTTGTTGCAATTCTTACATCACGCTTCTTTTTCCGCTGCACCTCCCGATTCTTATGTCGGCAGCTTAAATGCCTATAAGAGCAACGGTCAGGTCTTTTTAACCTGGCAGAATGTACAAAACCAAACAGCATATTATAAGGTTTACCGGTCCACCATAGCTATTACCACCGGAGGACAGTTACTCAACAGCGAATATCTTGGCTATACTAATTCCGCATCATCACTGGACTATGATCTTTCAAGGCATGATGGTGCAGACCGTTACTTTGTGATTGAAGCTGGCAGCGGCCCATTGAACAGCAGTACCGGATTGTTTGTTGCTACAACACTAACCAATGGAAGCTATTACTATGCTGTAACAACTGTCATCAACGGGACAGAAGACCTTACGCTGGTTCCCGGCGCAAACACCTTACAGAACCCTGTTGCTGAAACAGTCTCCGCACCGCAACCCGTCTTTCAGCAAGCAAGGTTAGTGGGTCTGAAAACAATTGAGATTTACACCAATTTCATCAGCAGCAAATACGCCACGAATATGCCTTTGATGAATAAGGCTGGTTTTATTGCCAACGATTTCATCCTGTTCCGTAACAATGCCACTTCGGGCAAACATCCGTTGCGGATTCGCTTTCATGGGGGCGGAGGAGATTTTTTCTTAAACAGCACCGCTGTGCAGGGCGATGAGATTAACATCAATCCGGAGCATTTTTTACCCGGGGGAAAAAATGCATATTGGTGGGGAGCAAATGAAAATTTCAATATACTCAACGCAGACAGTAACGAGACATCACCGGTGGATGGCGTAAATTATGACTTCAGCCAGCAGCAGATAACCCGCATCATCAATTGGGCGATTGCAAGTTTGCCGGTTGACAGCGACCGTATTTATCTGGAAGGCAGTTCCATGGGTTCAATCGGTGCCTACTTTTTTGCACTGCGCTATCCCGAACGCATCGCAGCAGTTAAGCTCAGTGGAAGCGTTTTCGACCTTTCCTTCCAGGAAGATTTTTACCCGGGCTGCACGCTGAATGAAGGGAACATGAACCGTCTCGATGGTGACAGGCAATTCGGTAAAGTAAGTGCCAACTTACTGGCGAATTCCGGCCTGCACTTTTTTGACCAGTTAAATGGAAATTGGTATACCGGAATCTATAAGGAAAAAGATTATCCCGTCATCTACAGCATTAATGGAAAGAATGACACCGTGGTAGGCTGGACGGAAAAAACCATCTACTATGGCACCTTAAACGTAACCCATATTGGGGGGTATTATTTCTGGGACAGAAGAAAGCATGGCGGTGGTGCGCTGACAACCTGGAGTGATGAAAATTTCAATATCTTCCGCTACAGGCGAAATTTATCCTTTCCGGCCTTTGCGAATTGCAGTACCAACGAAGATTACGGCAATGGCAGCGCGGCAAGCGGAGAAGATTATGGTACGGTAAACGGCTTTCTTGATTGGACCGACAAAATTATTGATAGTACTACACATTGGCAGGTGAAGGTTTTTCTTCGCGACCTGGATAAGATAAATGGCACCGAAGTGGCACCTGCATTCTGTACCGTTGATGTTACACCAAGAAGAATGCAGCTCTTCAAAATGGAGCCCGGTGATGTTGCAGACTGGCTGGTTGAATATAATGGTTCGGTTATCCAATCCGGTACGGCTGCATTTGAAGTTGGTATCCTTACAATTCCGGAAGTAATGGTTTATAAGGATACCATCACACTTACGGTAACGCATGCAGCTTCAGAAGATACCATCGACAGGAATATAAGCGGTGTGGCGATTATCCCAAACATTTTTGAAGGAAATACAACCATTCACTGGATCATGCCGGAGCAGGGCCGGTGCGACATCAGCGTGTATGATTTCCAGGGAAGATACGTAAAAACACTGCTTGCAGGTGAAAGTGGAATAGGGTTGCATCAGCTCACCTGGCCGGGTGACGATATGCAGGGTGACTCCGTAAAGTCAGGAATCTATTTTATCCGGTTACGCACCGTCTACACAACAGAAGTAAAAAAATGTATCATCGCCAGGTAAGGCGCAGAACAGTTCTTTTCCTTGGATGGCAAATTTGAATTGCAATTGTGACTGCTGAATGCAAGCAGGGTATATTCATAATCAGCTTCACAAATGGCATATTTTTGGCAGGTGCTTCTTTTTATATGAGCAGCCTTTTGTTGAGCCATTGTAAACAGCACGTTGGCAAAGCGCTCGGAAGAAGTGCATTCCGGTACCTGTTAGTTGTATCATGGATTATGCTTGCTTCCGGATCCGGCGCCTTTGCACAGCCATTCAATCATGCGAGTAACCTGAGTGGTTTTTATCAGAGCGGGCAGGTTTTCCTGACTTGGCAGGAAGCAGCAGACACTACAGCTTTCTACAAAGTTTACCGGTCGTTATCTCCGATAAGCAGCGGCAGTCAGTTGGCAAATTGTGAATACCTGGGTATGACGGATTCGCATTCTTCCAGGGATCATGACCTTTCCAGGCATGATGGCTTCGATCAGTTTTTTGTGATTGAGACTGGAAAAGCTCCGTTGAGCAGTAATACCGGTTTGTTCGTAGCTACTACCTTACTGCAAGGTGCGTATTACTATGCAGTAACTACTGTGGTTGGAAGTATAGAAGATCCCACCATACTACCGGGTGCTAATGCATTGCAGTATCCGGTAGAAGAAACAGTGGCAACGCCACAACCGGTTTTACAGCAAACCAGGCTTGTTAGTTCAAAACCGGTGGAAATCTACTCGATATTCATCAGCAGTAAATTCGCCATAGACCAGCCGTTGATGAATAGTGCAGGATTCATTGCGAATGATTTTGCCGTATATCGCAATGGAGCCACATCCGGTCAGCATCCGTTGCGAATCCGTTTTCATGGCGGAGGAGCTGATTTTTTCAATAACATTATTGTAACTCAAACAGATGAGATCAACCTGAATCCTGAAAATTTTCTGCCAAACGGCGACAATTCGGGATGGTGGGGTGCGAATGAAAATTACAACATCTATAATACCGACAGCAATGAAATTCCGCCGGCTACCGGAATAAATTACAATTACTATCAGCAGCAGATAACCCGGATGATAAATTGGGCGATCACAAATTTACCGGTTGACAGTAACCGTATTTACCTCGAAGGCAGTTCGCTCGGATCTATCGGTGCCTATTTTTACGCCATAACGTACCCTGAACGCATTGCTGCAGTTAGAATCAGCGGCAGCATATTTGACTTGTCATTCCAGGATGATAAATATCCGGGATGCACTATGAATGAAGGCAATATCAACCGCACCCATGGCGACACCCAGTTTGGCACCGTGGAATCCAACCTGCTTTCTAATTCCGGTTTATTCTTTTACGATCAGATGAACGGTAATTGGGTGACCAATACCTTCAAAGAAAAGGATTACCCGTTCATCTACAGCATGAACGGGAAGAATGATACCATTGTCGGCTGGACGGAGAAGACCATTTACTACCAGTCACTCAATACCAGCCATATTGGAGGCTACTATTTTTGGGATGGAAGAAAGCATGGCGGAGGTTCCGGTCTTGTCTGGAGCGACGACAACTATTCTATTTTTAAGTACAGCAAGAACCTGTCTTTTCCGGCATTTGCAAATTGCAGTTCGAATGAAGATGCGGGGAATGGTACTGCAGCTGATGGAGAAGCTTTTGGATCCGTAAATGGTTTTTTAGACTGGGAAGAAAACATAGAAGACACGGAGGCATACTGGTCGGTAAACATTTTTTTGCGTGATCTTAAGAAAACGGATGGCAGCCTGTATGGAGCTCCTGATTATTGTGCAGTTGATATCACGCCAAGGCGTCGTCAGCAGTTTAAACCCGCAGCCGGAGATACGTTGTGGTGGAATGTATTGCTGGGAAACCAGGTTATTCAGTCCGGCATGCAGGTATATGATGGCGGACTCATCACTATTTCCCAGATACCTGTTTACAAAGAAGGCATACAATTTAAGATTACAACAGATGCGGGCAGCCTGTCGGGCAATTCCCAGGAAGATTTTTTATTGTCCTATCCCAATCCATTCACGAACATGGCAACGTTTCGCTGGCAGGTTGCCGAAAGCGGACCGTGCTCGTTGAAAGTGTATGATGTTCAGGGCCGTCTGCTCCGGGTTTTGCTGGATGAAACATTGAGTGAAGGTATTCACCAGGCAACCTGGAATGGAGATAACAGCCTGCAACAACCTTTAAGTCCGGGTGTTTATCTCGTCAGGTTGGATACACCCGGAAAATCTGCTACCAGTAAAATGGTATTTGCCAGGTAATACATTTCGTTTAATCTTCCACTTTGCAGAAAGTTTATTTTTCCTGAATTGCTGACCAGCAATAGCTCATTGCAATAAGAAAATACCAGGCTGTTGTCGGGCATGAGCGCTGTAATTTTTTGATTGAGCCTCTGTTGTTTGCTGCATCTATTGGACTGCAGAACACGCAAAGAGCGCATCGTATCAAACAAATCTATGAGTATTTCTTCTCTGTAATTGCTAATTTATTAAACCACAGAACACATAGCGTGAATTACATAAAACAGGATCTATGCATATTTTTCCCTTTGATCGCATATGGAGCGTAAAATTTTTTTAGAAAGAAATGTATTTGTGTAGAGTGTAGTGTTACTTTTTCTACAAAAAGGAAATACTTCCCCATTAGTGATCCGTTACTTAATTAAATTAGTCAGGCGCCTTCAGTCTTAAATCATTAGTCATAAGTCTTACATCTTGGTTCTTGG
>CAZGBP010000049.1:0-25831 GCA_964524035.1 uncultured Bifidobacteriaceae bacterium | reverse complement strand
GATAATTACACTGTAACAGGCGGTCCTGATTTTTTTCAAACACCAAGTATCAACAGCATTGCAGAGGAAGGTGCGAATTTCGAATATTGCTTCCCTTCTTTATCAACCTGTTCTCCATCGAGGGCATCCATCGTTACGGGTACTTACCCACACCACCATGGTGTAACATCCAATGCCCTGGTTGATACCCTGTTGCTGCCCACGGTGGCAACTATTTTACAAGATTCCGGTTACTATACCGGCTTCGTTGGCAAATATGGATTTGATAAATGGCCAATTGACGGATATGACTATTTCTTACAATCATCAAGTGATCCATATTGGAATGTGGCCTATGATACACCAACGGGAAACGATTTTATTCCCGGACATAAAACAACCGTATTTACCAATGCAGCGAAGGATTTTCTGAGTTCAGTACCCCCTGACAAACCTTTCTGTCTCTTTCTGTTTCATAAGGCACCACATGTTCCCTTTGAGCCAAGGCCTGCCGACAGTGCATTATATCTGACGGAAACCATGCCTTTCCCTGATAACTTTTTCCCTTACACAGAGTCTTATCCAAGTTACCTTTATGAATGTCATAATTTTGGCAATACTGAAGATACTGTTGTATATGAATGGTTGAAATATTACCAGTTGCTGGCAGGTGTTGAATGGAGCGTGGGTGCTGTAATAACCAAGATTGAAAACATGGGTGTATTAGACAGCACACTCATTATGTTTACCAGCGATAACGGACTCCTGAAAGGCGAGCATTTTTTACGAGGCAAACAATTGGCACAGGAAGAGTCCATTCGCCTGCCTATGTTTATCCGTTACCCTGCATGGTTTGCGCCCGGTACAGTGATCAGTGATCAAATGGTGATGAACATTGACATTGCTCCGACGCTGATAGATGCGGCAGGATTTAACAATCCGGCTGCTATGGATGGCTGGTCTATTCATGATATCACCACGGGCGTAAAATCACGCAAGGAATTCCTGCTTGAATTTTATTACAGAGATGATTGCACGCCTACCATGTACGCAGTAAGATCATTCGATTATAAGTATGTTTACAGTGCCTGCGACAATGTTGTTGAGGAATTTTACGACCTCGTTAACGATCCTGCAGAGAACATCAATAAAATAAATTATGCTTCGCTACAGGATTTGATTCAAACTTATCGCGTGAAACTTGATAGCCTCCGGCAGTTTTATGGCGACACCATACTCACTGATACGATCATTCATTGCGAGCTGTTAAACAACATTGCCACCGGTAATGAAACAGAAAATGAAGACGAAGCGGAATCCGGAATTCTCTATGCATCAGTTTACCCTAATCCGGGTCATCAGGTGATAAACATCAGTTGGTCGTTCCAGTATACAAAAGAGACCACCATTCAGATTACCGATATAACCGGGAGGAGATTTTTTTATAATACCTATCGTAATGACTCAGATTTAACTGCTGAGGTGAATTCACATAGCTGGCCATCCGGTATGTACCTTATTTCAGTAAGGTCCGGCGACCAGGAAAAAGTATTAAAATATGTGAAGGAATAGCCTAGGTTGTTGTTGGCTCCGGCAAGCCTGATGGCTGTTTCATCAGCGCTTATACAACCTGCAGTGCGCATGACGACTGAAATTCCTGTAAATGCCTGTATTTATTTGAAACATGGCATGCTACTTTTTTGTAGCCATTCAGAAGCCGTCACTGCTTCCAAAGGTTTTTAATCAATACGAAGAAATATTTTGTTTGCAGGCAGAATTTCCGCTTGCCGCACAGAAAAAATGAATTATTGGTATTTTCACCAATGAAACAATAACCCTGTTCAATCTTTTACCATGAAAACCAGATTCAGCAAATTGATACTTTTAGTAGTTGTGCAGGTTTCAGCAGCATTTGCCGCTTTCTGTCAGCATCCGATTCAATTTACAGAAATAGGTCCTTCTTCCGCACGTATAACCTGGCCTGCTACCAGTGGCCGGGAGGAAGCGTTCAGGTATAGAAAAACAGGATCGTCTGAATGGACCACTTTGCATACCGGAGTTTCTACGTCCAGTAAAATTCTGAACCTGAAACCTAAAACGGCATACGAGGTACAAGTTAAAACAGGAAGGCAGGCAGGCATTGATACCTGGTCGCCTGCAGAGAAACTCCTTACCATCGGCAGACCCAATATACTGGTTATATTAGTTGACGATGGTAGATATGATAACTATACAGTAAACGGAGGCCCCGCTTTCTTTTCATCTCCAAATATTAACAGTATTGCTGAAGAAGGCGCAAATTTCAAGTACTGTTTTCCTGCCTTGTCTCTTTGCTCCCCTTCCCGGGCTTCGCTGGTTACCGGAACATATCCGCATCATCACGGTGTTGTGGGAAATGCTATTATCGACACACTCCTCTTGCCAACAGTAGCCACAATATTGCATGATTCGGGATATTATACCGGTTTGGTTGGAAAGTATGGTTTCAATAAATGGCCAGTTAACGGATATGACTACTGGCTTCAGTCAACCAGTGACCCTTACTGGAATGTTCCCTACGAAACGCCAACAGGTAATGTTTTTATCCCTGGACATAAAACAAGTGTTTTTACCAATGCAGCTAAAGATTTCCTGGGTTCTGTTCCCAATGATCAGCCATTTTGCCTTTTCCTGTTTCACAAAGCTCCGCATGTACCATTAGACCCAAGAAACGAAGACTCAGCGCTTTACAAAACTGAAACAATGCCCTTTCCGGAAAATTTCTTTGCCTATACCGAAGCATTTCCCAGCTATCTATACGACTGTCACAGCTTTGTTAATAATACGGATACTCTTGAATATGAATGGTTGAAGTATTACCAATTACTGGCTGGTGTTGACTGGAGTGTAGGTTCTGTACTAACCAAACTGGAAAATCAGGGTAAACTGGACAGCACGCTGATCATATTTACCAGTGATAACGGTTTGTTGAAAGGAGAGCATTTGTTACGCGGAAAGCAGATACCCCAGGATGAGTCTTTGCGATTGCCCATGTTTATCCGCTATCCGGCATGGTATGCGCCAAATACTAAAATTACTGATGAGATGGTAATGAATATTGATATTGCACCTACTTTATTAGATGCAGCAGGCTTCAACAATCCCGCGAATATGGACGGCTGGTCTATCCACGACATTACTACAGGTGTAAAGCATCGTAAGGAATTTCTTTATGAATTTTACAATAAAGAAGAATGCACCCCTACCATGCATGCCGTCAGGTCTTTTGAATACAAGTATATTTATAATTCATGTGACAATATTGTAGAAGAATTCTACGACCTGGTTAATGATTCACTTGAAAACTATAATAAAATCAACGACCCATCTTACCAGGCATTAATACAGACTTACCGCCTGAAGCTTGATTCCCTGCGGAAATTTTATGGCGATACGATTTTGACCGATACGGTTATCAATTGTGAATTATTTAATTCCATTGAAGAAGTGTATGAAGAAGAACCGGCAGTGCTTTATGCTTCCGTACATCCTAATCCGGGGAACGACCTGATCAACGTTAGCTGGTCTTTACTTCCTGAAAAGGAAACGGAAATAACCATTACCGATATCACCGGCATACAAATTTTTTCGGAGAAGCACCGGAATGATTCGAACCGGTCCATCAGCATTGAGTGTGCAGGTTGGTTACCCGGAATTTACCTGGTTGGCATCAGGTCCGGAGGTCAGGTGTGTATGTTGAAACTTCTAAAGCAATAAATGGCCTGATTGGAATCTTTATACCATTTCACATTGCTTTCAGGCTTAGGTCGAGGCTTTTATAAGAATGTGTTAAAGCGCCTACCGAAATAAAATCAACACCTGTAGCTGCAATACTGCGTACAGTTTCCAGGTGAACACCACCCGAAGCTTCAGTTTCCACACGCTTATTGATGAGTTGGACAGCCTTTCTGGTATGTTCCAATGAGAAGTTATCCAGCATAATCCTGTCGACCCCGCCTTTAAGCAATACCTGCTCTACCTCTTCCAAATTACGGACTTCTATTTCCACACGAAGTTCCAGCTTGTTCTTAGCAAGATATTTCCGGGTAGCAGTAATTGCTTCTATTATACCGCCTGCATAGTCAATGTGATTGTCTTTGATCAGAATCATATCAAACAACCCAAAGCGGTGATTGTGTCCTCCGCCAATCCGAACTGCCAGCTTTTCTGCCGCCCGGAATAATGGCGTGGTTTTGCGGGTATCTAGAATTCTGGCAGGGTAGCCTTCGATTCTCTTTACATATTCACGGGTAAGTGTGGCAATACCGCTCATTCGTTGCATGCAATTCAATGCAAGCCGCTCGCCGGTTAAGATGGAACGCGCGTTTCCCGAAAGCTCAAAAGCTACCTCTCCCTTCTTTACTTCGGAACCATCACCAATCAGAAGATGAAACCTGATAGCCGGGTCCAACTGGTGAAATATCTTCTGTGCCAGTTCAACACCAGCCAGTATGCCGGAATCTTTTATTAAAAGGTGTGCTCTTCCTTTGGCATCTGCGCGAATACATGAATGGGAGGTATGATCACCATCCCTGATATCTTCTTCCAGCGCCTGCTTAATAAAGTTATCCCAATACACTATTTCTGCTTTTCAAACCGCATTTCCTGAATTGTGGAAGCTGTACCCTTTTGCTTCACATAAAAATACACCCTGAAAGACTGATTAGAGGTTTTTAAAGGGCCAATGCCATAGGATGATCCTTCTCCGGAATTACCGCGGTGCACCACTTCAAATGACTGAACCGGGTTTTTAGAAAAGAAATCACGAAGCACCATTTCAGCCTGCACTTTGCTGTAGACAGATTCTTTATCCAGTATGGTGATTTCTACACTGGTATCAAAGTATTTTGCCACCTCTTTTGAATTTCCACTCCTGATTGCGCCGGCAATGTTGTCAACAATGTCGAAATTGGAAAAAACAGTTACCGGAATTGCAATCATTAAGAAAAGCAGGAATCCCCTCATGCCCCTTTGTATCATTGTAGATGTTTTTCAGAATTCATTAACAAAAATACTGCCAACAGCGTTAACTTATGGTGCTAAATGAAAATTGTTTACGTCAGCACAAACGAAGGTAATAAAGATTTGACTACTGCAATTCATCACCTTATCCCTGCTTCATCGCAGAATAAACCTTCCTCTTGATTTATTGTGTTGTAATTTTATCCTCAAACTTGTACGTTTGGCGACTAAGAACTATGACAAAGAAAGTAATCCTAATGATAATGGATGGCTGGGGCCATGGCACCCATCCGGCAAGTGATGCAATTTACCAGGCTTCGGTTCCCTATGTAAAAGGGCTTTACCAAAAATATCCAAATAGTGAACTCATAACGTGTGGAGAATCGGTAGGGTTACCCGATGGTCAAATGGGTAATTCTGAAGTAGGACATATGAATATCGGAGCCGGCCGCATCGTTTATCAGGAATTAATGCGTATTAACAAAGCTATTGAACATAAGGAATTACATAACAACATGGCCGTCCTGGATGCGATGCAGTATGCAAAGGAGCAAAATAAGAATTTGCACCTGATGGGATTGGTTTCGGATGGTGGCGTGCATTCACACATCAGTCACCTGACCGCACTCTGCGACATCGCTAAACAGCAAGGCCTGTCTAAAGTATTTATTCATGCCTTTACTGACGGACGTGACACAGATCCTCAAAGCGGGCTTGGATTTCTGGAAACACTGGAACGGCACCTGGAAAAGAGCACCGGGCAGATAGCCACTGTAACCGGTCGCTACTATGCAATGGACAGGGACAACAGGTGGCAAAGGGTAAAAATAGCCTATGACGCCATTGTAAATGGAACGGGTGTTTTAACTGATGATATCTTTAACGCTGTGCGGAAATCCTATGCCGAAGGCGTAACTGATGAATTCATCAAACCGATCATCAGGACCGGAAGCGATGGCAAGCCATTGGCAGCTATCGCGGCCAATGATGCCGTTATCTGTTTTAACTTCCGCACAGACCGTTGTCGCGAAATATCCCGCGCACTTACGCAGGAAGATTTTCCTGAGTTTGAAATGAAGAAGTTGCCCTTGCATTACACCACGATGACTATCTATGACCACACCTTTAAAAATGTAAATTTTATCTTCTCTAACGACGATCTCCGGCATACACTGGGCGAAACGATTTCAGAACATGGCCTCTCTCAGTTGCGGATTGCGGAAACTGAGAAATATCCCCATGTTACCTTTTTTTTTAACGGGGGACACGAGCAACCCTTCAAGGGTGAAAACCGGATTATGGTACCTTCTCCAAAAGTAGCCACCTATGATCTTCAGCCTGAAATGAGCGCTGTGGAAGTCAAAAACCTGCTTATCCAAAACATAAAGGATACCCAACCGGATTTCATTTGTATAAACTTTGCAAATGCGGATATGGTGGGTCATACCGGCATTGTAGCGGCTGTTAAGAAAGCGGTGGAGACGGTTGACCGTTGTGTGGAAGAAGTGGTGCATACAGCTCTTGAATTTGATTATGCGATCCTGCTGACAGCAGACCATGGCAATGCCGATTACATGATTAATGAAGATGGCAGTCCGAATACAGCACATACGCTGAATCCGGTTCCGCTTTTCCTTATTGACAAGGCATTTGCACCAAAGATGAAGAACGGCAAATTGGGTGATCTTGCACCTACCATCCTAACCTTGATGGGCGTGGAAGTACCAAAAGAAATGACAGGTGAAATATTGTTTGATACCTGATGATGTCGGCTTCTGAGACAAAACCAAAAAAAATTGCCGGTATGCGATATGAAGTGCTGATGCTGATATATTTTAAACCGAAGCGGTTACGACCCTCAGAATCCTTACACCGCAACCATAGTTTATACGAATTTTAAGATGAAACAATTAGTCAGCTTCCGTTCTATCATTATCATTGCAGGAATAGGCTTCCTTATCATTTCCTGTAACAATCCGAAAACAGACAGCGGGCAAAAAAACTATTTTGATCTTACCGCTTTCCTGGATATGGAAGTAAACAGATTGTACAAAGATTCATTTGTTGTAGTGAAAACTACGAGTATTAACAATAGCATGGATCAGCATGAGATGCCCTGGACAGACTGGAGAAAAGAGTTTGCGTTGTTTTATGGATCTGATATCAATAAAGCCGCTTATGCGGGAAAGTATACGGTGGACACATTGCATATCGACAGTTTGCAAAGAAAGGTCGTTTACAACAGTACTGATTCTGCATTGAGAACGCGTCTGCTGGAAGTAACCTATTCCTTACCTGAGCAGGAGGTGACTTTAGTTCACATCAGAAACTATGCACACAATGCCATTATTACCAATAGCGAAGAACTCTATTTTGAACCCGGAACAACTTACATTATTAAAACAAACAGAAAGCTGGCAATTTTCGGAGAAACCGCTTTTGCGGTAAAAGGTGACCTGGTTAAAAAGAAGTATGATTACTTCTAACCGTTGATTGACACCACAGTACCCGCAAATTATATGGCAGTTATCATTACTTTTGAAAAACTTTACACAAGTGAATTTTGCTATCTGTGACCTGTCTGTAGTGCCACTGCGTGCTGATGTTTCCGACAAAAGTGAAATGATTTCCCAGTTGCTGTTTGGAGAAGTAGCTGAAGTACAAGAGCGTTCAAGGCATTGGCTGCGTGTGCGCACCTTTGCCGACAGCTATGACGGATGGATTGATGAAAAACAGGTACAACCCATCACGCATAAACAATTTAAAGAACTGACTACTGCTACTGTTATCTGCAGTCTTGATCCATTAGGAATAGCAAAAAGCAAATTTCGTGAAATACAGCTCCTTACCGGCAGTTCATTGCCCAATTACCGGCAACAGACTTTCCGGATCAATGAAGAAGAATTTGCATTTATTGGAGCGGTCACTGACCCTGCATCTGCAGATGCCTGGCAGCTGATTCCTGATTTTGCGAAAAGATTTCTGAATACTCCATATTTATGGGGAGGCCGGTCACTTTTCGGGATAGACTGTTCTGGATTTACGAATGTTGTTTTCAAGCTGGCCGGAATCCACCTGCGGCGCGATGCCTGGCAGCAAAGTGAGCAGGGCACCATCATAAGTTTTATCGATCAGGCGCGTGCAGGCGACCTGGCGTTTTTCCACAACGAAGACGGAAAGATTATCCATGTAGGCATATTATTGGGAAATCAGAGAATCATTCATGCATCAGGCCGGGTGCGGATCGACCCGGTCGATCACTACGGCATCTATAATGAAGAACTTAAACAGTATACACACCAGCTGCGCTTGATAAAAAGAATGATCAGCTAAATGAATACCATCTTAAACAGCATACCCGACAACACTAACCGCAACCTATCGTGATACCCATTCTTTCCGCTGAGCAGATCAGAGAAGCCGACCGGTACTCTATTGAACACATACCCATCAGGAGCCTGGATCTAATGGAACTGGCAGCTATGGCTTTCACGCAAACTTTTGTGCAATGGTTTGCTCCGGATCAACCAATACTTGTTTTTTGTGGCAGCGGTAACAATGGTGGTGATGGCCTGGCCATCGCAAGGATGCTCTTAAAAAAAAATTACTCCGTATCCGTATTCATCCTGGCTAATAACAAAACGTATTCTGAAGATTTCCTGGCTAATAAAGAATGGCTCGAAAAAATCGGTGAAGACATCATCACTGCCATCGACGAACTGGTTGATCTCCCGGTTATCTCCGAACAGGCAGTTATCATTGATGCCTTATTTGGTTCTGGCCTCAACAGGGCCTTATCCGGTCTGCCGGAAAAGCTGGTAATCTACCTGAATCAGCAAAAAGCCGTACGTGTATCGGTAGACATTCCAAGCGGTCTTTTCGCAGACCGTGTGAGAGAAGGTGTGGTAGTAAATGCCGACTATACGATTACGTTTCAACAACCGAAACTTGCTTTTTTCTTTCCAGAAAATGCCGGTGCCGTAGGCAATTGGGAAGTGGTACCCATTGGTCTCGATCAGCAATTTATTCAATCGCTGCCGGTAAAACATTTTGTGATTGAAAAAAGTGACGTGGCGGGTTTCTTGAAACACAGGCATAAGTTTGATCACAAAGGAACATTCGGACATACCTTAATTCATGCAGGCAGCCCGGGCAAAATGGGTGCGGCAATTCTTTGTGCCGCTGCCAGTACCCGGTGTGGCGCCGGCCTGACTACGTTACATACTTCCGAAGAGGGCATCACTGCTGTAAATGCATCTATACCGGAAGTAATGACCATCGCTTATGACCGTAAAGGAAAATCTGATTTCAACCGTGATGCGTTTTCTGCTGTAGCGTACGGACCCGGAATTGGCACAGATGAAAGTGCGACCTCCTTATTCCTCAGATTATTAAAAAAAATACCGGTGCCGGCAGTTTTTGATGCGGATGCATTAACTATAATCGCTGCTGAAAAAAAAGGATGGCACCTCTTACCGAAAGACAGCATTATCACCCCACACCTGAAAGAGTTTGAACGACTGGCCGGCGCTACCACGAACTGGCTCGAAAGACACCAACTGCAGGTAACCATGTCCCGCAAGCATGGTATTTACATCCTATTGAAGGGAGCTGCCAGCTGCATCACTACACCTGACGGCGTTAGTTATTTTAATACAACCGGTAACCCGGGACTGGCAAAAGGCGGAAGTGGTGATGTATTGACCGGCATTATTGCCGGGTTACTGGCACAACATTACCAGCCATTGCATGCCTGCCTGTTGGGTGTCTTTTTACACGGGCTCGCTGCAGACATCGCTGTTAAAAAACAATCTGTGTATTCTTTGCAGGCAAGCGATATCATTGCTACTATTGGCGATGCATACCGGGAACTTATTCCGCATTAATCATTTGCACTTCCTTACGGCCTGCCTATTCCTGCTGCTCTTTGTCTCCTGCAGCTTGCACAAAAATGCCGGCTCAACCAAAACCAATTCCCGAACTGCTACCAGCGGGGAACGAACCGAAACCGGTGTAAATGCCGGTGAAACATATGAACCGGCAAGCAAAAAATCTCTTGAATTCTACCAGGAAAAATATTCCCCTATGCTGGGAAACACCAGGCAGCTGACCGATATCAAACTATACCAATTTATGGATCAGTGGATAGAAACACCTTACCAATACGGCGGAAATTCAAAAGATGGCATTGACTGCTCCAGGTTATCCATCCTCCTGCTGGGCCAGGTTTACCAGAAAAAAATCTCCGGTAGTTCGGCTGATATTTATAATCAGTCAGTACCGCTTGCCCCGGAAATGCTGGAAGCGGGCGACGTTGTCTTTTTCAAGATCAACAGCAATGCTGTCAACCACATGGGCGTTTACCTCGTTAACAACAAATTTATCCATGCCACTACGCAGGCGGGTGTACTGGTAAGCGACCTGAATGAAACCTATTACCGGAAGTATTTTTTTTCCGCCGGACGAATCCGCTAGCCACCCATCGCAGGTGGCACAAAAGCAAAAGTAAATACAGGACATTTTTCCATAATTACAGGACAAATATCCTATCTTTGCTGTTAAATACACACCCGATGTCTTTAGCAGTGGCCAAAACCAGGCAGATGCCAACCGCACAGGCAGCTATCTTTTTAAAGTATGATCACAGTATCCGTGATTTATTTACCATCGTGGTAGAGGCGAAGAAAGGTATTAATGCCAGGGCCTTTTTTGATGTAGTTTCGATTTCAGGTTTAGACAGAAATAAACTGGCAGGCCTCATGAATGTGTCGCTGAAGACGCTACTCCGCTACAAACAACAGAATAAAAAACTCAGTGCCACAAAGAGTGAACGGGTATTGAAACTGATAGCGCTTTACAAAAAAGGAAATGACGTATTTGGTGATGCTGCAGCTTTTCGCCGCTGGCTCGAAAAACCCGCTTATGGACTAGGTGAGATGACACCCATGGAACTGATGCATACTTCAGGCGGCATTGACCTGATAAGGGAAGAATTATCGCGCATCGAAACCGGTGATGTAGCCTGAGATAATGGAGACCTATCGTATCGTATTGAAGAAATGGTCGAAAAGTTTAGTGGCATCCGGCAATGCTGCCCGATGGAATTCAGGCGGAAGAGAAGTTATCTATACCGCAGCGTCACGCGCGCTTGCCACATTAGAGAATATGGTACACCGGAGCGGTGAAGGATCCAATGAACTCTTCAAAGTAATGGTCATAGCAATACCGCCGGCTCTTAAACCGGAAGTGGTATCGCTGGCAGAACTTCCTGATCTCTGGTGGGAGGTGACCAAATACCATGAATGCCGTGCTATTGGAGACCGATGGCTGGCAATGGGCAGGTCTGCTGTACTGAAAATTCCATCAGCAATAATTTTGCATGAACATAATTACCTGCTGAATCCGGCCCATCCGGATTTCAAAAAAATCAAACTACTCCGTACCGAGGCATTCAAATTTGACCCGCGCATAAAAACAGGAAAGTTAAACTAACCGGTTTTTCAGCTCTATTTGCAGCCAAAGATCCTTTTGCACGCTTATCTTTGTGCTATGAAGCTTTCACCCCTCAATGCCATCTCTCCGGTTGACGGCAGGTACCGCGACAAATCAGAACAATTATCAGCATACTTTTCAGAATTCGCATTGATTCGTTACCGCGTATTTGTAGAAATAGAATATTTTATTGCGCTGGCTGAACATGGCTTGCCACCTTTAAAATCTTTTGATCTTTCCAATACCGGAAGCCTTCGAAAACTCTACGAAGATTTCAGCGGGGAAGACGCACAGCAAATAAAAAAACTGGAGCAGGTTACCAATCATGATGTGAAAGCGGTGGAGTACTTATTAAGACAAAAATTTGAAACACTTGGATACAGCGCTTTTATAGAATTCATTCATTTCGGTCTCACCTCGCAGGATATCAATAATACGGCCGTTCCCCTATCGCTAAAAGAATGCATGCATCAGCATTACCTGCCCCTGCTGGAACAGGTTATTGCAGGACTATTAGAAAGGTCAGCTGCGTGGAAGCAGGTACCGATGCTCGCCAGGACCCATGGTCAGCCCGCTTCACCAACCATGCTGGGCAAAGAAATCTATGTGTTTGCCGAAAGGCTGATAACCCAAAAAGAACAACTGGTGGAAATTCCATTCTCGGCGAAATTCGGTGGCGCAACGGGTAATTTTAATGCGCATTATGTAGCCTTTCCTAATACCGACTGGCAGCAGTTTGCCAATCATTTTGTTGAAGAAAAACTTGGTTTGCAAAGGTTGCAGCACACCACACAGATTGATCATTATGATAATCTTGCTGCAACTTTTGACGCGCTGAAGCGAATAAACACCATTCTGACTGACCTGTGCCGTGATATATGGTTGTATATTTCCATGGATTATTTCAAGCAGAAAATTAAAGAAGGCGAAGTAGGCTCTTCGGCAATGCCACATAAAGTTAACCCTATCGATTTTGAAAATGCCGAAGGGAACCTGGGTATAGCCAATGCACTTTTTGAGCATTTTTCCGCAAAACTTCCAATATCCAGATTGCAACGCGATTTAACAGACAGTACCGTATTGAGAAATATCGGCGTACCCATCGCGCATACCACCATTGCACTCTTGTCAATATTGAAAGGGGTCAACAAATTAATTTTGAATGAACCTGCCCTGCAGGCTGACCTGGATAATAACTGGGCAGTAGTTGCTGAAGCTATTCAAACCATTCTGCGCCGCGAAAATTATCCGGATGCTTATGGCCAGCTGAAAGACCTGACCCGCAGGAATCAAAAAATAACGCAGGCAACACTTCAGGCTTTTATACAACAATTACCCGTTAGTGACGCATTAAAGGATGAACTAAATAATATCACGCCGTTTAACTACACCGGGAAATTCCACTATTAAACATGAGCTTCAGTAAAAGACGTTACGCAGGCAAATCCTTTTACTACAACTTTCAAATGTGATGCAATGGCTGCACTAGAGGAGGGTATCGATTATTACATTAATGAAGAAGGATTGTTTGTATTCACTCCTGCTTATCATTTAAAGCGTGGCTTCTGTTGCAGGAGCGGCTGCCTGCATTGTCCGTATCAATACAGCAAACAAATAAAACCGGAATCCGGAAAACAGCATTACCCTGATCCTCCGGATAAAACTAGTTGAACCGGATGGCCTTCACCGGGGTAATCTGCGAAACCAGGTAAGAAGGAATAACGAGTGTGAGCACACAAACGAGGAGTGTGCCCGCATTGATTGCCATAATGTACCAGGGATCCATCCATACCGGCGCTACAGCTACATAATAGGATTCTTCCGGCAGCTTAATGATTTGGAAATACTTTTGCATAAGGCATAAGCCAATTGCTGAAACATTGCCAAGTACGAGTCCGGTTACAGTAATGTAAGCCGCCTGGTAAAGGAAAATTTTTCTGATCATCCAGTTGCCCGCACCCAGCGCTTTTAATATTCCCACCATATTGGTTCGTTCAAGAATCAGAATCAGTAATACGGTAGTCATATTGATAATAGCCACCAGCATCATAAGGATGATGATTACCTTTTCATTCATTGACTGCAACTCGAGCCAGTCAAACAAATTCGGGTTCACCTGTTTCATGGTTTTTGCTTCCAGGTATTGCCCGGCATATTCTGTATTGATCACCTCTCCCATCTCATCAAGCTGCCCCACATCATTCAGAAATACTTCAAAACCTCCTACCTGGTCACTATCCCAGTTGTTGATACGCTGTATCAAGGCAAGGTCAACAATTGCATACAGTTTGTCGTATTCTTCCAGGCCTGTCTTATAGATACCTGCAATCGTGAGCTTGCGATATCGCATGGGTTGTTGTACGAAATACACGATCACCTCATCGCCTGTATGCAACTGCAAACGGTCTGAAGTGGTTTTAGATATGAGAATTTTATTTTTAGAGGAAGTGTCTCCGGCGGTGAGTGTGCTTCCGTCTACAAGATATTTCTTCAAAAAGCTCCAGTCAAAATCGGTACCTATGCCTCTCAGCACCATGCCTTCCATTTCCTTTCCGGTTTTTAATATTCCTGCTTTTGTGGCAAAGACCTGAATGTGCCGAACCCCATCTAATTTTTCCAATGCAGGATAAAATACTTGTTGCCTGGAAACAGGCACTTCGCCATATGAGCTGCCTTGTTCGAGGCTCCGGATTGTTACATGGCCCCAGAATCCGAATACTTTTTCACTAATTTCGTTTTGAAATCCTTTTACAATGGCGCCGGCAATTATCATCACTGCAACGCTTAAAGCAACAGCGGTCACCGCCACTCGTATAATCAGGCGTGAAAAAGAGTGTCCTGCATTGAATGCAAGCCTGCGCGCAATAAAATAGGAAAACTTCATACCGGTATGTATCAGGATAGGCCGTTCTTAACAGTTGCCTGCACTTAACTTTTTGGTAACCGCATCGTTGCCACAGGTTATTTTACCTTTAGCCTGCCAATTTGAACGCTAAATTTATGCAATTAAGTTTTTTATCAGCTCGTGATCTTTACTATACGATGTGGGGAAAGATACTTGTATTTACAGTAGCTTTCAATTTACAACCAATCTTCCTGCAGGCACAGCTGTTAACCGGAGCTGAAAGAACCGCTGAATATGTGCATATGCTGCAAGGTAAAAATATTGCACTCGTAGTAAATCAGACTTCATTAGTTGGAAAAAAGCATCTCGCTGATACCTTGCTGGATTATGGCATTAGGATTAAGAAAATATTTGCTCCGGAACATGGCTTTCGGGGCGATGCAGATGCCGGCGAGGCGATTAACTCTTCCATTGATGCAAAAACACAAATTCCAATTATATCCATCTATGGACAACGCATGAAGCCCGCAGCGGAAGATCTTGCGGGAATTGACTTATTGGTGTATGATATACAAGATGTTGGCGTACGTTTTTATACATATGTCTCTACGCTGCATTATGTACTCGAAGCCTGCGCTGAAAGCCAAATTCCACTTTTAATACTCGACCGTCCAAATCCTAACGGGCATTATGTGGATGGGCCTGTGTTAGACTCCGCTTTTTCATCATTTGTAGGTGTTGACCAGGTGCCCGTTGTTTATGGGATGACACCTGCAGAATATGCCCAGATGCTAATTGGTGAGAAATGGATTAAATCGAGTGCAACCAGTAAGCTCAGTTACGTACGCTGTGAGGGCTATGACCACAAGACATTTTATTCCTTGCCGGTCAACCCTTCTCCCAACCTGCGAAACATGACTGCCATTTATTTATATCCATCGGTCTGTTTCTTTGAAGGAACACCGGTGAGTTTAGGCAGGGGAACCGAGCAACCTTTTATGCTCATCGGTTATCCGGGTTACAAATACGGTAACACGACCTTTACGCCCAGGAGTTTGCCCGGCGCAAAAAATCCGCCATATCTCCATCAGGTATGTGAAGGCCTCAATCTTTCCGGCTTAAATACCGGTTTCTTCCGGGAGCAACCTCGCCTGATGTTGCATTGGCTGATATCAATGTATTCGACTTTTCCGGACAAAGACGAATTCTTCACACCTTTCTTTGATAAGCTTGCCGGTACAGATCAGTTGCGAAATCAACTCGTGCAGGGACTTCCTGAAATGGAAATTCGAAGCAGTTGGGAACCTGCACTTACAAAATTTAAAAGCATACGTAAAAAATACCTGTTGTATCCTGATTTTGAGGATTGAATTCTTAACCGCCATTTCCCGGCCGGCACTGCTACGGTATCATAGTAATGCTACCCTTAACATGAGAAAAATCGGAACCCCAAGATGAACACGGAAAGTAAATTAAGGATTGTTTTTATGGGAACACCGGAATTTGCGGTTCCATCACTTAAAATATTGCTTGACCATGGATACCACGTGGCAGGAGTAATCACCGCACCCGACAAGCCGGCCGGCCGAGGATTGCTGTTGCAGCAATCTGCCGTGAAAAAATTTGCGATTGAAAAAGGCATTACCGTGCTTCAACCCACCAATCTTAAGGATGAACAGTTCCTGACATCACTGAAGTCACTGCAACCGGATCTTCAAATTGTGGTTGCATTCAGAATGCTCCCTGCAGTAGTTTGGCAGTTACCGAAACGGGGTACCTTTAATCTACACGGTTCACTCCTCCCGCGGTACCGAGGAGCGGCACCGATCAACTGGGCTATCATAAACGGAGAAAAGGTTACGGGAGTAACCACTTTTTTCTTACAACAGGAAATAGATACCGGCAAAATCCTTTTGCAGGAAAGCATAACCATTCGTGAAGACGAAACAGCCGGCGAACTGCATGACAGAATGAAAGATATAGGAGCTGCCCTGGTATATAAAACCGTTAAAGCCATTGAACTTGGTGAAATACATCCTATCGAGCAACCAGTAACCGGACCTTTACCTATCGCGCCTAAAATATTTACCAAGCACTGTTTAATTGATTGGCATCAGCCGGTAACTGTCATTTACAACCTGATTCGCGGACTATCACCCTATCCGGCAGCCTTTACTTTAGTGCAAGGCAAAGTCATGAAGATACTGATAGCGAGAAAAATATCCGGCAATGTTGCAAAACCACCCGGAGAAATCGTTACCGATGGAAAGACCTATCTTCATTTTGCCGCCATTGATGGATTAATTGCCGTTGAAAGACTAAAAATGGAAGGAAAAAAAGAGATGACAACGCAGGAATTTCTGAGGGGATACAGGCTGATTTAGAACCGCCCTTTTCCCGCCTTTGTGGCATTAATTCAAACTGATATCTCTCCGGAAAAAACGTGCTGCACAGGCCCTTCGAGGTAAATATTACTGAAATGATTACCGGAAAGCCTGCTGAAGTACACTTTTAATACACCGCCAGGAGCATGCAGTATATATTCCTGCATTTTTTCCTGTTGATTCAAGTGGATAGAGGCAGCTATGGCTACAGCGACCGTCCCGGTTCCGCAGGACAGCGTTTCTTCTTCCACGCCGCGCTCATAAGTTCTCATGGAACAGATACCAGATGCCATAGACGCAAAATTTACGTTTATGCCTTTTTCCCGATAGGTAGCATTGTACCTGATTTTTCTTCCTTCAGTCATTACATCTATTATAGACACATCCCTAACGAACCTGACAAAATGAGGCGATCCCGTATTTAAAATATAATCCAATCCGTCCATTTCAATGGCAACGACATCTGCCATTGATAATTTGACCTGGTTTTCACCCGTTAAAGTAGCCTTATGAACTCCATCATAAGCAACAAAAACAGCTTCCTGATCAAATAGCCCTGACTTTTTTGCAAAAATGACGGCGCATCTGCCACCATTTCCGCACATAGATCCTAAGTTGCCATCGGCATTGTAATACAACATTTCAAAATCATCGCTTCTATGGTCTTCTATCAGGATCAACCCATCGGCGCCAATGCCATATCGGCGGTGACATAGATTGGCAATAATAAGCTGCTGCTTTGGAAAATGGCCGTCGCGGTTATCAATCAGGATAAAATCATTTCCTGCACCATGGTACTTCTCGAATGGAATATTCATGCCTGAACAATCAGCTTTAGTACTGCGTATGTATTTTATGCCGGTTACAACTTAGGTTAAACAAAGCAATGGGATTCCTGTTTTAACCCCTGCCTGATTATTCAAAACTGTTTTAAATTTGCAGGTAAATATACTTTAACGATTGCTGTTAAAGTTTAGTTAAAATAAGAATGAAGCAAATTTAAATACGCGTCAATCGTTTTTCAAGGCATATTTTTTGTCATAAACCCGAACTAAAAAAAGTAAAACCATGACTTTCAGAAAACTCGGCCTAACAGCTTTTGTGGCTATTATCAGTGCCCTTGTTGCAGTAGGGGCTTACCGTTATTTCGATCGCCAGCAAGAACAACAACAAAGTTTTGAAGACAAACAGGCTTCAGCCGCCCGTTTTGCCCAGGTGAGTTATTCGGCTGCCAATGAAATGCCGGCAACCATGGATTTCAGGCTTGCCGCCAAACGTACTACGTCCGGGGTGGTGCATATAAAAACGAGTTATGCGCCGCGTGAGCTATCCCGAAATGACATGTACAATCCATTCCGCGATTTTTTTGGAGATCAGTTTATGCCTTTCGGCCAGCAACAGCCATCAGAATCTTCGGGCTCAGGCGTAATAATTTCTGATGACGGTTATATTGTAACCAACAACCACGTTGTGGATGATGGCGAAAAAATTGAAGTGATCCTTGCGGATAAGCAGAGTTATGAAGCGAAAGTTATCGGCACTGATCCTTCCACAGATCTTGCATTACTAAAGATTGAAGAAAAGAATCTTCCCTTTATCACCTTCGGCAATTCAGATTCTGTGGAAGTTGGTGAATGGGTGCTTGCTGTTGGAAATCCCTTTAATCTCGAATCTACAGTTACTGCAGGAATTGTAAGTGCCAAAGGCAGAAACATCAACCTGCTTCGCACAAGAGATACCAGTGCAGTAGAGTCCTTTATTCAAACGGATGCTGCCGTCAATCCCGGTAACAGCGGCGGGGCTTTGGTAAATACCAATGGAGAACTTATTGGAATTAACTCTGCCATTGCCACACCGACAGGCACCTTTGCAGGCTATTCCTTTGCTGTGCCGGTAAACATCGTTTCCAAGGTGGTGAATGACCTGAAGAAGTTTGGGATGGTGCAGCGCGGTTTTCTGGGTGTTCAAATTGCAACCCTTAATGCAGATTTAGCTAAAACCAAAGGCCTTGATGCAAAAAATCTAAAAGGTGTTTATGTTGACGGCGTCAAAGCCGGAGGCGCCGGAGAAGCAGCCGGTTTGAAAGCAGGCGATATTATTACAAAAGTGAATGGTACCACTGTTAATACCTCTCCTGAATTACAGGAACAGGTTTCCAGATACCATCCCGGTGATAAGATCTCCGTTACCTACCTGCGTGAAAATAAAGAAAAGACAGTGGATGTTATTTTAAAGAACAATGAAGGCAGCACCAGTTACCTGAAAAAAGATGCCTCTTCTGCTCTTTCTGCGCTGGGAGCAGAGTTTGAAAATGTGAGTGCCGGCGAGCTTAAAGCAATGGGACTTACCGGTGGTGTGAGAGTAAAGAAACTATCAGAAGGTAAACTAAGCAGCAATACGAATATGCGCGAAGGTTTTATTATTACCAAAATAGATAATAAGCCTATTAATTCAGTCGATGAATTAAAATCAGCATTGGCAAATAAAAAGGGTGGTGTTATGATTGAAGGAAGGTATCCTGATTACCCCGGGCAATACTTTTATGCTTTCGGACTTTAATTCCAAACCTATCACTGAATTCCGGACGGGCTGCTCTATTTGCAGCCCGTTTTATTATTCTATTTCCCCTATTGTCCGGTTAATGTGAGATAAAGGCCGCCAGGAGCGGGTTTCATCCTCCAACCCCACGCTTCAGCGGGGGGTTAAAGAATGTGTGCCAGAATTGGGTTTTCAGCCTAAATCCCAATATTCTAGTCAGATACTATTTATTGTCTGCATATATTAACAGAACATTAAAATTTCGTATGATGTCAGCAATAATTTTTTTGAATTTCGATTTTCCGTCATGGCCGAATTCCGCAATGGACGTTCATGATTTCAACACCAGGACCATTCCCTTCTCCTTTTTGATCGCTCATTCGCCAATCAATTCAAAATGAGTTCTTATTATTAAGCAGGAAATGTAATTGCTGACCGGACATCTGTCCGGCGGCGCCTTCTTTTGCCAATCAATACAGTCCGGTGTACGGTTCAAAACCCGCCCAGTTTCTGCAATACATGCAGAAATGGCAGGCCAGGATCAATCTCCGCGTACATCAAAAAATGCCGCCATCGTTCAATTTTGTCCATCGTCCCTTACAGGCTGCGTATCCGAAACGCATTCAGACACCGTAACCTAACCACTTAACATACCAACAGGTATTGTATATTGAACAAACTTGTTTTACCCGTTTTCGCTCTAAAAAAAGCACTTTTTAGCCCTGAGAAAGATCCTTGCTAAGGATATCCAGTGAGTTTGTTTTAACTTCGCCGAAATACTTAAAATTAATCATGAGAAAAATTTACTTGTTTGCGATTCTGCTGCTATGCATTTCGGGAAAATCTGCGCTGGCTACCATTTATTATGTGACCAATAATAATCCGAATGGCACCGGATCACTTAACGGAGCAATCGTGAGTGCAAACAGCCATCCGGGCAAAGATTCCGTTTACTTCAATATTCCCATCGGAAGCGTGGCAAACAGAACAATCACCATCAGTTCCATATTTCCGTTACCGTCAATTACCGACCCCATCGTAATTGATGGAACAACACAGGTTTCCGGTAATAGTTTTGGTGTTTCCGATGCCAAAATACAAATCAAAGCTGCCGATTACCTCGCTTCCTGCCTGGTTATTTCTGCATCAGATTGCGAGATTTATGGTTTATACATTCATCATTTTGTGGATGGGGTAATCATCACTGGCGGTAACTTCAAGTTTGGAGCAGTAAATTTCGGCAATGTGGTTAATGATTGCACCGCCAACTGCATCAAGGTTTCCAACGTAATTACCGGTTCATTCCTTTCCTTATTCGTTGGTACAGATACTTCCGGACTTATCGGCATATCTCCTACGGCCAATGGCATTTCTATCACGTCATCAAAAAAAATTACGATTGGGGGCAAACAAACTGATGTACGCAACATCATTTCCGGTAACAATAACGGCATTTACCTTTCCGACAGCAAATTCATTGATATACAAGGCAATTATATCGGTACCGACCTCAACGGAGCATTCGCGGTACCGAACACCAATGGTATTGTTATGACGCAAGGCACCAACAATTGTGAAATCGGCGGCGATTCAATCAAAGAAAGAAACCTTATTTCCGGAAATTCCGCAGCAGGAATGGATGTGGAGATGTACAATGTTTTGGTGGATGGAAATTATATTGGAGTAGATGCAACGGGTACCCTTCCGCTTGGTAATGGCACCTATGGTATCTACCTGCGTGACCTTTCTCACGACAACACCATTGGCGCGATTACGGAAGGATCCGGTAATGTGATTGCCTACAATGGCAGCGAAGCGATTTATTTTCAGAATTCCGGCGTGAAGAATATTGCAATTCGTGGAAACCGGATGTATTGCAATTCTCAAAATACGGGTAATGGCGGTATTGTGGTGAATGAAGGCAACCAGGGTATTTTGCCACCCATAATTGTTATCGTTACTCCTACCTATGTTTCCGGTTATGTGCAGCCTGATGCCGAGGTTGATATATACAGCGTAAGTGAATGTATTACCTGCGAAGGAGGAGGTTACCTTGGTACCGTTACCGCTGATGCTTCCGGAGTATTTATCGCCACATTGCCGGTTACCGGCAAAGTTACGGCTACCGCAAATGACGCTTTCAATAACACGTCCGAATTTGCAATCTGCCAGGACAGTTCCAGTACGAGTTGCCTTATTTCCTCATTCTCCGCCTCTTCCGAAACAACTTGCAGCAACGTTCCCATCAGTTTCACTGATTTGTCTATTCCGGCACCCGGATTGACGATTAATTCCTGGAGCTGGGACTTCGGAGATGAAACCTATTCTTCCGAACAGGACCCCACACATGTTTATGATAATCCCGGCAGTTACAATGTACAATTGGTAGTGGGCAGTTCAACCGGTTGCACCGATACCTCTGTTCAAACAATTATTGTAACGGAAGGGATTAATACCATCATTAACGCCGATACTTTAGGTTGCCTGGGAAGCCTCCTGCATTTCGCAGATGCGTCGATTTCTACCCCTGGTACTTTTATTGTTTCCTGGTCCTGGGACCTTGGTGATAATACTACCTCCTTTTTTAATGAATTTGACTATGCCTATGATAGTGCCGGTATTTACACCGTTGTTTTATCGGTAATCAATAGTGACGGATGCCTTGGAAAAGATACAGTGAACGTGCAGGTACAGGAGGCACCGGTAGCTGCGTTCGATGTAGACCTCGCCCTTTGTCCGCTGGATACTGCCTATTTTGTTGATCTTTCCACAGCCGCTGAAGGTGATTCTATTACCAATTGGCACTGGAATTTTGGCGATGGAGATACCAGCATTTTACAAAATCCAACACACCTCTATCAAACTGCAGGAGTTTATACGATCAGCCTTGTGGTCTCCAACGGAATCGGCTGCACAGATACAACCACGACCATTGTGGAGGTGGTGGGTGGTGCCATTGCAGCCTTCACGTATGTAACATCAGGCTCAACCGTCTTCTTTACCAATACTTCAGACTTTCCGCCGGATTTTGATGTAAAATGGAAATTTGGTGATGGCGGAACCAGTAATCAGATAAGCCCCACACATACATTCCCCAGTTCTGGCGGATACCTTGTTTGTATGATTGTTATTGACAATACCTGCGGGCTAAATGACACTACCTGTGAGAACGTATTTGTAATTGTAGGTGTGGATGAACCGGCAGGAGCCGAACACATTCTGGTTTATCCAAACCCGGCAACCGACCAGGTTACGGTAGAAGGATTGCCTGCTTCCAACAATATAGAAACAATTCGCCTGCTCAATACACTTGGAGCGGAAGTGAGGAGGTGGAACGATTTTCCCATAACAGGAATGCCGGTTCAATTGCAATGGCCCGGTATACCGGAAGGATTGTATTTCCTGGAAATAAGAACAGGTGATTTTATCCTGTCGAGAAAATTAATTGTTCAACAACCCTAACCGGTTTTATTCAATAAATTAAACTTTGTGATGAAATACAGACTGATTGTTTGCCTGACCATAGTAATGATTCAACTTGCGAAAGCGGATACTTTTACGGTAACCAATAACCTTGATGATGGTGCAGGATCGCTGCGTGAAGCGATCACTTTATCAAACAACACGATCGGCCATGATAAAATCAATTTCAATATACCATTTGGTGATGTAGCTAGCAGAACCATTAACCTGCTTTCCGAGCTGCCTGAAATTACCGACCCAACCATCATCGATGCAACCACGCAGCCAGTGGGTAATGCTTTTGGTATTTCTTATGCGCGCATCCACCTTACTTCACAAGCCGGAATCTTTAATCATGCATTTTCTATAGCTGCCGACTCAAGTGAGATTTATGGCTTTTTTATCAGCAACTTTAAAGCCGGAATAACGGTAACAGGTGCTTACGTAAAAATCGGCGCGATTCAAAAAGGAAATGTAATCTATCAATGTGGCATCGCAGCTATCTCGATACAATTTACTGACCACGCCGCTTTACAGGGAAACCTGATCGGTGTGGATACCATTGGAAACATGGCTGCGGGCGCAACGCAGAACGGTATTCAAATTATTAATTCGTACCTCGTAAGCATAGGCGGGAAAACCCTGCTCGCAAATAACATCATTTCAGGAAACAACTACGGCATACAATTGCAGAATGCCACTTTTGTTGATATAAACAGTAATTATATCGGCACCAATCCGCCCGGACTTCTTGCCGCTCCCAATCAATATGGTATTTATTGTAGTGGTGTTAACAACAATATTGAAATTGGTGGCGACTCTCTCTTCGAACGTAACATGATTTCAGGAAATGTGAACGCCGGAATTTATGGTGTGCTCTCCAACTCATTCATTCAGGGCAATGTGATCGGACTAAACCTCCTTGGTGCTGCGCTGGGAAATGGTACACAGGGAATTTACCTTACTATTGGAAGCTCTGATAATATAATCGGCGGAGAATTCCTTCAATCAAATACCATTTCAAATAACGGAGCAGAAGGTATTGCATTTCAGAATGCCCTTTGTTTACGGAATACGATCAGCAGAAACAGTCTTTCCTGCAATTCCACTCAAACAGGAAACGGCGGCATTAAGCTGAATAATGCGAATAATAATCTTGCGGCACCTCAGCTCACCATTGTTACAGGCAATGGATTAGCAGGAACTACCATACCCAATGGAATGGTAGAACTCTTTTATGATGACAGCTGCAGTTATTGTGAAGGCAATGCTTTCCTGGCTGCCGTAGCTGCCAATGCGAATGGCGTTTTCAGTTACAGCGGTGCTATAACAGGATTTGTAACAGCTACGGTGACTGATACAGATGGTAATACCAGTGCCTTCTCCGCTTGTACGGACACAAACACGGTGGCTTGCATAGTGGCAGGATTCAGCACCTCTGGATTCTTATGTATGAATGGAACCATCGGTTTTGTCGATCAAACTGTAACAGAACCAACTACAGAAGTTAATGCATGGAGCTGGAATTTTGGTGATGGCGGCACTGCTGAAGAAGCATCTCCGGTGCATACTTTTGCAACAGCAGGGACTTTTAATGTACAACTCATCTCCACCAACTCTTCAGGATGTACAGATACTGTGGTACAATCTGTTGTGATCAATGAATTACCTGTAGCAGATTTTAATACATTTCCGCAATATTGTATAAACAGCCTTGTGCATTTCGATGATGCATCCACTGCCGGGGCCGGTGGAACCATCACACTCCGTAACTGGGACTTTGGCGATGGTGGCACTTCCACTGCAGTGAACCCAACACATATTTACACTACAGTAGGGATTAAAGAAGTTAAACTGATGGTTACCAATAATTTTGGCTGTACTGATGAAAAGACAGCATTCATTGTAATTGTTCCCAAACCCAATGCTGAATTCATTTTTGAAGCCAATAACCTGACCACCACGTTCACCAATACAACCGATTTTAACGGAGCACATTCTTCTTTTTGGGATTTTGATGACGGAACAACCAGTAACGAAGACAACCCGGTTCATACATTTGCCAGTTCCGGTACATACCTTGTCTGCCTCACGGTGGTTGATTCGTTATGTGAAAATGAGAGTTTCTTCTGCGATCAGGTAGATGTGGTTACCGGTATCAGCGATCCATACGCATCAGCGGCCCTCAGCATATATCCTAACCCGGCCAAAGACTACCTGACAGTTGATGCGGGAAACTTGCAGGTGAATCAGGTTAAAATGACGAACCTTTCAGGAGCATTGGTACTGACCGTGAAAGCAACAGGTCAACAATTAACAACAGTTAACCTGCCTGCTCAACTTGCTCCCGGTATGTACCTGCTTTACTTTGAAACGGATAAAGGTATTATTGCCCGAAAAGTGGTGGTTGAGTAATTGCACACCAAGATGGGTCTTTTTGATTGTTCCGGACCCGTAGCAAAGTTGTTGCTGCAAATAGAAGGATAGCCGTCCGAATCATTATGTTGCAGCTCTCGAGGTGTTGGCCATATTGCATAAAGGTGAACTTGTAATAGCCTGTCCAGTTAATCGATCATTTCCTTCCCCGGCTTTCTAAAGCATACCGAGTTCAACGGACCCTGCGCATTACAATCCGCATGATTTTATGATCCATTGTTATGCCGAATAAACGCGCAGCAAAATGGCGGATAAAAAAACAGGAACCGTAAGGAAAGGAATGACTTGCCGTTTCTTATTCTAAATGGGTGAAGGTTGTACGGTTAGTATTCCTTTTGCAGTAATTTAACAAGCAGCCTGTTTAATTGCCAATCCAATTTATGAATTCCTACCTGTATATTTGCAACTGAAGATCGGATAACCTGCAAGGGATAATTCGCTGATCTTACCATTCATCAACTTTTAATCCAGCTAAATCCAATGGAAGGAACAAAAATTACTATGAGTCGCGGGTCGTTGAAGGTCCCCAATGATCCAATTATCCCATTTATTGAAGGTGATGGCACCGGACCAGATATCTGGCGTGCATCAGTCAGGGTGCTGGATGCTGCCGTTGAAAAAGCCGTTAAGGGTCAGATATAAATTATCTGGAAAGAAGTGCTGGCTGGTGAAAAGGCGTTTAACCAAACTGGCA
>CAZGBP010000048.1:0-26470 GCA_964524035.1 uncultured Bifidobacteriaceae bacterium | reverse complement strand
AACTTGGCCTTGCCGCGAAGCACTTCTTTGCGGCCAAGCAAACTCGTCTCCCTGCTGATCGTTGCAAGGCGGTAGTCATTGATAACCTGTGCTCTGAATTCTTCATAGGTGAGTTCTCCTTCACCCGGTGATATTCCAGCTAACATTTTCATGCCCGGCATTTCTTTTTTTTTCAAAAATAGCAAAAACTGCTTCGAAAGGAAGGCGCTTCCCGGCATTTGGTATGATAAAGCCGGCAAGAAGCAATTTAACGAGCTTTGCAGCCTGGAAAGAATACTATGGTGCATACTGCAATTTGTGCGCAGGACCATCGGATTGTGTCTTCCTTTTTCCAGTATTGTAATTGTAGTTGCATTGCCAATTTAAGAAGAGTTTTCACTTAATGCAGCATGCGCAATCGGCTGGCACTTACAGATTTGAATGAAATACAGGAACATGATAAATTATAGCAATGATTTTCTGTTTAGCAGCATTAAAAACTGACAGGGCCTTTTCGCCATACTCTTCATGTGACTCAGATGTATCCACGGTGATCTGTCCATACTTGGTACATTCGGCCATGATGTCGAATACTTACGATCCGGTTGTTCTTAAAAATTTGTTAAAATACTTACGGCACTCTTAATTAATTTGGATAGTCGGGTAACTTATTGATAGCTTTGAGCAAGCAAAAAAACAAACATGAAAAGACTGATCCTTCTTGCCTTTCTGCTGCCGGTATTAGCAACAGCGCAAACCACTACTATTACACCAAAAAAGGCAGAGCGGATGGTGCAGGCTGCACCAACGGTACCTGCCACGCCAACAGCGCCGGAAGCTCCTGTTGACCCGAATGCACCGGCTTTTAAATTTAATGAAGAAACCTGGGACTTTGGCTCAATTCCGCAAGGCGTTCCGGTAACACATGTTTATGAATTTGTGAATTCAGGCAAGCAGCCTCTTGAAATCAGCATGGTATCTACATCCTGCGGCAGTACCACTCCGGAGTTTACAAAAGAACCCGTAGATCCGGGTGTTAAAGGAAAGATAACAGTAACCTATGATGCAGGAAAAGCGGGTCCGTTTAAAAAATCAATCACGATTCAATCAAACACCGGCTCATTAAAATACTTGTATATCAAGGGTACCGTTTTACCAAAAGCTACCGTACCGGAAAGCGATCAAGAGTAAGAGACGCATTTGTTGCGAGATCAATAGTTAAACTGAAAATAAAATAATCTTCCCTCAACCTTAAAACCAATAACAATGAAAAAAGTAATTTTCTCTTTTGTATTATTAAGCGTTTTTGCGCTACAGGGCATTGCACAAAATGCGCCAGCCAATGCCACACCTGCCAGCAATCCGAATGCCGGTGATTTCTCTTTTGTAGAAGAAACCCATGACTTCGGTAAAATACCAAAAGGCACGCCTGTGAATTACGAATTCAGTTTCGTGAACAGCGGTAAAGAACCGATTGTTATCAGCAACGTTCAGGCATCGTGCGGTTGCACCACTCCAAAATGGCCTAAAGAACCCGTTTTGCCAGGTAAATCTGCTTCAATCAATGTACAATACAATGCAGCAAATCCCGGTGGATTTAATAAATCAATCACCATCACTTCCAATGCGAAAACACCTACCAAGGTGCTTTACATCAAAGGAACCGTTGATACGCAGGCTGAGCAGACAACTCCGGAAAAACAGCCAAACATGCTGACGAGCCCCAATAATTAATTTTTTGAATTAAAGGCAGAAGAAAACTCCGTAGCGAAAGTTTACGGAGTTTTTTTTTGAATTGCCCGGCTGGCTGAATGGCAATCACTCTTTTTTTCTAAGGTGATCTTTAAGCTCATGCAATTTCATCAATGCTTCAATTGGCGTGAGGGTATTGGGATCAACCTGTTCCAGCCATTCTTTAAGTTTGGTGGTGGCCGGGTCTTCCTGCTGAAAAATACTTAGTTGCATTTCACGTGCAGGTAGTTTCTTCACTTTATCCCGCAGGTTCCTGGCAATTGTCTTTTCTTCCAATTCTTCCAGCAACTCATTGGCCCGGCTTACAACTGCCGGCGGTATGCCTGCCATCTTGGCTACGTGAATACCAAAACTATGCTGGCTGCCACCTGGCTGCAGTTTACGCAGGAAAATAACTTTGTTACCGGCTTCTTTCACAGAGACATTGTAATTCCTGATGCGCTCAAATTTATTTTCCAGCTCATTCAGCTCATGATAATGGGTTGCAAATAGTGTTTTTGCTTTCCCTTTCGGAAAGTCATGTAAAAATTCCGCAATAGCCCAGGCAATGGAGATGCCATCATAGGTGCTGGTACCGCGGCCAATTTCATCCAGTATCACCAGCGACCGGTCAGAAAGGTTATTAAGAATGCTGGCTGTTTCTGTCATCTCCACCATGAAAGTGGACTCACCGGACGAAAGATTATCGGAGGCACCCACGCGAGTAAAAATTTTGTCAACAATACCTATAGTTGCTTTTGAAGCGGGCACAAAACAACCCATCTGTGCCATTAATACGATAAGGGCATTTTGCCTGATGAATGCGGATTTGCCGGCCATATTCGGACCGGTGATAATTAGTATTTGCTGGGTTTTATCGTCCAGCAGCACATCATTCGGAACGTAGAGCTGATCATGACCCAATTGCAGTTCGATAACGGGATGGCGCCCGTCTTTTATTTCAAGTGAATTGCCTTCATGAAAGGAAGGCCTGCAATAATTGTTTTTTATTGCCAGTTGCGCAAAAGAGAAGAGGCAATCAAGTTTCCCAATGGTTTGAGCATTTAATTGTACCTGTGCCACATAATCTTTCAACGATGATACCAATGCATCAAACAACCGCAATTCGAGTTGGAGTATTTTTTCTTCCGCACCTAAAATCTTTTCTTCATATTCTTTTAACTCCGGTGTAATGTACCGTTCTGCATTTACCAGTGTTTGTTTGCGGATCCATTCTCCGGGCACTTTGTTTTTATGCGCATTGGTTACTTCAAGATAATAACCGAACACATTGTTGAATGAAATTTTTAATGAGTGAATTCCGGTACGTTCCTGTTCTTTTTGCTGAATGCTGAGCAGGTAGTCTTTCCCGTTCATGGAGATTTTGCGGAGGGCATCAAGGTCTGCTGAAACCCCGTCGCGGATGAAACCACCTTTGGCAGCAACGGGCGGAGCATCTTCCCTTATTTCCTGGCCAATCCGTTCCTTAATCAAATCGCATGGATGTAATTGATCTGCCAGCTTTTTAAAGGGAGCTTCCTTGCCATCGCTCAGCAAGGTCTTGATCTGGTTTATCGCTATCAGGGCCTTCCGGATATGCATGACCTCTCTCGGGCTGATTTTACCGAGCGCCACTTTTGCAATCAGCCGTTCGAGATCACCGATTTGGCGGATGAGTACTGCCAGGTGTTTTGACAATTCCGGATTTCTGATAAGGAGTTCAACAAACTGCAATCGATCTTCAATTGGTTGGATTTCCTTCAATGGAAGCACCAGCCATTTACGGAGCATGCGCGCTCCCATGGGAGAAAGGGTATGATCTAAAACCTGAAGCAATGATTTGCCGCCTTCATTGTTGCTATGCAGAATTTCAAGGTTTCGTACCGTGAAACGATCGAGCCACACATGCCGTTCTTCTTCAATGCGCGAGATACCGGTAAGGTGGTTAAGATTGGGATGCTCTGATACCTGCAGGTAGTGTAAAGCTGCGCCGCAGGCCACGATGGCTTCCTGAAGGTCACTGATACCGAATCCTTTCAGCGACTGTGTTTCAAAATGTTTGGTAAGCAACTCGCTGGTATAATCGTACTGAAACACCCAGTCATCGATGGCATAGGTATAATACTTGCTTCCGAAAATCTGCCGGAAATCTTTCTGTTTGTTCTTACTGAAGATGATCTCGGTTGGTTTGAATCCCTGCAGCAGTTTATCTGCATAATCTGCATTACCTGTTGCTGCATAAAACTCACCGGTAGAAATATCAAGCAAAGCGACGCCCAGTTGCTTCTCTTCAAAGTGGATGGCACAGAGGAAATTATTGTTCTTATGATCCAGAATCTTTTCATTATCGGTTACACCGGGAGTAATGAGCTCCGTTACCCCGCGCTTCACGATTGTCTTGGTGAGCCTGGGATCTTCAAGCTGGTCGCAGATAGCTACCCGGTAGCCCGCCCGTACCAGTTTGGGTAAATACGTATCCAAAGCATGGTAGGGGAAACCTGCAAGATCGGTATAGGCAGCGGCTCCATTGGCGCGTTTTGTTAATACGATACCCAGCACCTTCGAAGTGGTAACCGCATCCGTATCAAATGTTTCATAAAAATCACCTACACGGAAAAGCAATATGGCATCAGGATACCTGGCTTTGATGTGTTTATATTGCCCCATCAACGGGGTTTCCTTTATAGCGGCTGTCTTTTTCAAGTTGGAAATGCTGTTGATACTAGTCCTTAAAGGGCCAACCGGATGAATATAGTTCATTCCGGGTAGCTAACACCGGAAAAAAAGACCAGGCGGTAAGGCATGCGAATTATTTTCTCCGGATGATATCCACTCACAAAAATAGTAATTTACCTTGCGCTGTATAGTCGCATTATGAGAAAGTTAAGCACAGAGGAATTGAACCGTCTTTCAGTGGAAGCCTATAAGTTATCCGGTAAGGCTCCGGTGGCAGTGGTACTGGACCGGGTAAGAAGCGGCCATAATGTAGGTTCCGTGTTCCGCACCTGCGATGCATTTGGTGTAGCGGCCGTTTACCTGTGTGGCTTTACACCTGTTCCGCCAAACCGTGAAGTGATGAAGACTGCATTGGGCAGTACAGATGCTGTGGATTGGTTTCACAATCAGGATACAGGGGCGTTACTGGAATCATTAAAACAACAATCCTTTAAAATCATCTTCGCGGAACATACGACGGAGAGTATCGCATTACAAAACTTTTCACCTGTTCCCGGTACCAAATATGCTTTCGTATTTGGAAATGAAGTATCAGGAATTGGAACGGAGTGGCTGCCACTGGCCGACGAGGTTATAGAGATTCCTCAGTTTGGAACAAAACATTCATTTAATGTCAGCGTAGCAGCAGGTATTGTGCTGTGGGATGTCTGGAATAAACTTGCACTGTTACAAAAAGTAACTGCTGTCTGACCAATCTGAAATAATTTTCTGCAATCAAGACCCGACACTTCACATTGGTTTAACCTGTATCGTATCAAAACTAATCCCATTTGTTAGCATGGTTTTCACTTTTGCCAGGTGTCATGGATTGACGGTTGTCGCAGACGGCTTAAGCCAGTATTAGTCGGGAGATAGTTTTTCTTAATGTAAATGATTGCCACATTGGAAAGTCGAAATACAGATCGCTGCCGGAGAAAAAGCAGCCATCAATATTATTTATGATCACCGGCATCTCTTGCCCGGACTGATATTGTTCATTTCTCCGGACTGTGGACGATGTATTTATCAGTACTTCATTCTGATGCTATCCATTGGAAACATATTAATTGAATTTCATCGCAAGTCCCAATAGCAAATGCCGTTGCTCATAATACCTTGCAGGATTGTCAGGAGGAATATTGGAGGATCTTGGGTCGCGGGGATCCAGATATCGCGGATCGCGCCATTCTGTTGGCACATCATCACCGCTTTCATATGCGCTTCCCGTTACCGGATTAACGATGGCGGTATTTTTATTATTCAATAGATTGGTAAGTTCGGCCGAAAAGGCAAATTGTGTTTTCTTCCAGGTAAACCATTTCTTAAAGGAAGCATTCAGCCAGAATGAGCTGACGGAAAGAGCACTATACAAGTTTTCAGGATCGCTGTCTATTTCATAGATAGGTCGTCCGGAGGTTGGTTCGTTTCCTGTAAAAAGATAGGGAGTATATCTTCTACCTGTTCTGTATATCGCCTCCAAGTAAAGGCTGAATTGATTAATCCATTTCTTCCGGAACAGGCCATCTGAATTATTGGCAGTGAATAAAACATATCCTTTGGCATCTATTGGAGAATCCCAGGCAAGGAAAGTTTCCGTTGTAGACGTACTGTTGCCGGTGGCGAGGATTTCATCGAGATCCTGTGACGCCGAAGAGCTCTGACCGGTTGCAATGCTGTATGAAAAAGACAAACTCGATTCAAACCATTGCCGGATGCGCTTGATATACGTCGCTTCAATGCCCCGCACCCGGGCATAGTCAGCGTTAATACGAATGGTTCTGCTTACTTCCCGCCCGGCTGCATCTTTGAGCAGGATCGTACTGCTGGTGATGAAATCGTACTTGTCTTTCCAGTATGCTGCGAAGTCCAGTGCATCATTCCCGGTGAGTTGTGCCTTTAGCCCCAGCTCGTAGGAAATGTCGACTTCGGGATTCAAATCGGGATTGCCGATGAAACCCAGCGTGGACCGGTCGGCGTAGTAAGGATCAAGGCCGGTATAGATGTAAGAAGGGTGTGGGGAAATAGTACTCTGGCCATAATTAAAGTACATCACCTTATTTTCAGCGACCGGAAAAGAGGCAGCAATTTTTGGTAACAGCCTTAACTTGGCTCTTCTTCCCATCAGGTTAATGGTATTTTCAAGATAACTTTTACGAATCTCATCTGCAATCAGCGCATCAGGGTTTGCGACAGCATCATCCACATATTTTCCGGGCATCCAGTATTCAAGTCTCAATCCTACATCGGCAATCAGGCCATGAAACTTGTATTTATCGGCAATGAAAAATGCACCTTTCACCGGTTGCACCTTCCATACGTCACTTACATCACCCAACCGGAATGATTGAGTATACTGGCTGTCCGGCAATTGTACCGGCGCACCTATCCAGGGCCTGGAAATATCTATCCACTGCATCTCCTGATGCCTGAAATCCAAACCAAAATAAAACCGGTTGAGCGTGTTTTTTGAATAGCGGGTACCTGTTGCTTTGATGTTATAATCTTCAACATAATGGTCGTGCCAGAGAGTGGCAATGCCATCGTTGTTATATAAACCGGGAGTCGGGTTGACAAAGACGATGGAATCATCCGGGTTAAAGTATCCGGTGGGAAATGTAACAATGGAAGCGGGATCCAATTGCGAATTCACTTCCTCCGGCCTCCAGTCACGCCCGTTGGCATCGGCCCGCAAATGCACAAATAGCCTCGACAGCGCGATCTTATAGGAAATGGAAGGTGCCGGAGTATGATTCCAGGTAATGGTTTCCAGATTGGTGTCGTGTGTATAGGTGTTTGCGTGGTCGGGTTGTAATGCAAAGCTGAATTGGTAGCCGGGCGTAAACGGAACATCATTTCCGGTTATCCGCAACATATTGTAATCCTGGTTTGCAGTAATGGAACGCAGGTAAGAGAAAGTCAATTTTTTTGTCGGGCTGAAATGATAATTCATTTTCAGCATGCCGGCCCAACGGTTATCCTGGTAAGGTGTCCAGAAATTACCTGGGTAAAGCGAAGAAGTTAATTGTGATGCGGGAGCCTTAATGTAGGTATCAGTAAAATTGAATTTCACGGAAGCCAGGTAATGAAATTTCGCAGGAGCCTCTTTACTAAACTTAACGGGTCCGCCTGCAGCCGCTTCATACGTCGATTGGTTAAATGAAGAATTCGCATCAGCATTAAAACCAAAATTATCACGCTTGAAAGCCATTGAAAAAGCAAACTGATCGCCTCCGGTACGGGTTCTGGTATTTACGATTCCTGAGGTGGCATCTCCATATTCAACACCCGGAGTGCTGGTGCTTACTTCAACATTATCGATGGCATTGGTGCCGATATCAATTCCAAAACCGGTTCCGGCCAGCGGGTCGGTTGCCGATACGTCATCTATATAAAATCCCGTTTCATACGTTCTGCCGCCCCGGATGTGTATACCTTCCGGATGGAGTACCACCCCTGTTTGGGTATTCAGCAATCCCTGAATAGTGCGCGTAGGTGCGGCGGCAATCACTTCCCGGCTGATCTGAGAAGAGCTTTTCGATTCCTCCACGTCAATGAGTGGTTTATCACCGATAATCACAATTTCCTGATCAATGGTTACCGTTGTGGCATTCAATGAAATGTTCAGTGTTTTTTGTTCTCCGGCTTTTAATATTATCCCGGTAAACAGGGTGGATTCATAACCGATGTAACTCACATTTACAGAGTAGGTACCGGATGGCAGCCTGATCGAATACCTGCCATATTCGTCTGTTACCGCGCCAAAACGTGTTCCTGTAATCATGATGGTAACGCCGATCAGTTCGCTGCCATCATTCGTGTCGGTTACTTTTCCGGAGAGGGTGGCCTCTTGAGCAAACATTATAGCAGGCATGGAAAACAACAGGAGAGGAAACAGGTACCGTGCTATTCGTGCCATGCGAACAAATGTAGAAGTATTGGCGATACTTTTAAACCGGTTCTAACAATGCATAGAAGCTGAACAAAAGGGTTCCGGGTACCAGGGTGCAAATAATATTGCAATGCTTTGCGATTTCCTGAAAAACGCTGGCGATATACCGGTAAAGTTGTACTTCAATCTACCGGAAAATAACAAGGGTGGTTGTGTTGCTGCTATGGGCAGGGTTCAAAGTGCATCCAGCGCACCTGCAAGGAAGGTGATCGTAAATGGAAGTGTTACCCAGAACCATTCAGGCAGAAAAATAAGGAAAAGGACCAGTGCGGTGAATGATACAAAAAACAGAAGCCAGTAAAGTCCTTTTGAAGTTTTCTTTGTCTCTTCCATGATATGGATTTTTCGGGAATGAGGCAAAAGTAATGATTGTATTTATTTCAAGGCAGTTTTTTTTCAACCTCACAATGCTGTTCAGATTAAGCAGGGCATTTCAGAAAACCGCCGGATACCCTTTGGGGAAATCCATTTCATTAAAACCATATTTAAAGAGTCAGTTTGAAATCGGGGTTTTGCACAAGAGCATGGAATCCATTGAACGCAAAGCAGGGAAGGGCACCATGCTACCGATGGTATTGGAGATAAAAAAGCAGAATGCAATGCATAAAAAAATACGGCAGGCCCACATTTGGGTGAAGCACCTTTCTTGCGCATTAGAAGCTTAAAGATTTTTCTAGCAAAAAGCATGGAAGTGAGCGCCCGTTGCTGACAATTCAATGGTCAGGCACTTTTGCAATTCATACCGGAGCAAGCCAGAATCCGGGACTCATTCTGAAACTTAGCTGACTTGTTACAGTATCGTTTTTAATCTGTCTTTTTCAGGGTAACCCAGGTCATAGACGCCAGTAGTGCCTGACTGGATATTTTCTTAAAGAGGGTATTACATAAACTTACAAAGTAAGCATGCTTACACCAGCAGGGTGGTCGGATTTCAGTATTTCGATAATACGCTGATAATCGGCTTGGTTTTCAACAAAATTAATGTTTGAGATATCGAGTACAACAATCCGAAGATGCGGCAGCGTTTTAAAGTAATCAAAATACGCTTTTTGTATGCGTTCCAGGTAGGCACCGGTAATATCTTTTTCATAAGGTCTTCCGCGTTTGGCAATGTTATCAAGTATTACAGAAACCGGGCTATGCAGGTATAACAGCAGGTCCGGTTCGGGCAAAGCGGCCTGAATGATTTGTGAGAGACGCTGAAAGAGCCTGAACTCTTCAGGCGACAAATTGATGCCGGCAAAGAGGTGTGACTTGGCAAAGAGGTAATCTGATATTATGTAGGAACTGAACAGGTCTTTGCTGGCTGCTACATCCTTTAGTTGCTGATATCGTTCTGCAAGGAAGAACAATTCTAACGGAAATGCATACTGCGACGGATTCCTGTAAAAATTTGGCAGAAAGGGGTTGTCTGCGAATTGTTCGAGTATCATTTTACCATTAAAATCCTCAGCCAGCTTTTTGCAGAGCGAAGTTTTTCCTGCACCGATGTTGCCTTCTATGGTAAGGTAGTGGTAACGCATTATTTTCAGGCGGGAAGATAATCAGATACATCCGAAAAAATACGGAGTGTAACCTGGGAGGCGAAGGAAAATGCGGATACCTGGCATTGGCAACAAGTTTAGAACGACCAATCCAAACCGGTGGATAACTGAAAGAGGTTAATATTCCTCAGTTGTTTAACATAAATTTGCAGCCGCATCGTCTTGATTTAAAACCTTACATTCATGAGTTTCTGGAAAAATTTCTTTAGCTCTTTGCTTGCCTTTATTGTGGGCGCCATCCTGTTTCTCTTTATTCTTATTGCAATGATTGCCGGACTTGTTTCCTCTATCGGAAACCAGGCCCCCGCAACAGTTAAATCCAATTCCATCTTACGCCTTGATTTAGGGTATGAGATACCGGAACAGACCAGCTATATTCCATTTCAGGAATTTTCTTTCGCTGATTTTGAGCCGGCAGTTGCGCCCGGCGTCTATGACATTATCAGGAACATAAAAAAGGCGAAGACGGATCCTGCTATTAAAGGGATTTACCTGAATTCCGGTTATATAGGTACTGGCATGGCCAATACGGAGCAAATTAGGAATGCCCTGCTGGATTTTAAAAGCTCGGGTAAGTTTATTGTGGCGTATGCGGAAGTATATTCGGAGAAAGCCTATTACCTGAGCTGCGTAGCTGATAAAGTGGTGGTGAATCCGAAAGGTGTGGTAGAGTTTAATGGCATGAGTGCACAATACATGTTTTTTAAGGGATTACTGGAAAAAGTTGGTATTGAAGCACAGGTTTTCTACGATGGCAAATTTAAATCCGCTACGGAACCTTTCCGTCTTGACTCAATGAGCAAAGAGAATGAACTGATGACGCAGGTTCTGCTGCAAGACGTACAGGGTAAGTTAATGAGTAATATCGCAGCCAGCCGGAAAATAGGAAGGGCACAACTGGATAGTATCAGCGATAACCTGCTCGTGCAAAACAGCTGGGATGCAAAAAAGTACAACCTGGTTGATGAAGTGTGGTTTGAAGATGAAGTACGCGATTATTTTAAGGCACAGCTGGAGTTGGGCGCAACAGATAAGATTGAAATGGTGACTTTGGGAAAATACCTTGGAGTACCCGGAAACAAGGAAGAAGTTACGTTGCAAACAGACCGTATCGCCCTGCTTTTTGCTGCCGGCGACATTGTGGATGGCAAGGGAGATGAAAATAATGTAGGTGCGGAAAAATATACCGCACAACTCCGGAAATTGCGGGAAGATGAGAAAGTAAAGGCCATTGTGCTGAGAGTGAATTCTCCGGGTGGCAGCGCATTGGCTTCAGACGTTATTGCCAGGGAAGTGGCGTTGACGGCTGCTAAAAAACCGGTAGTGGTTTCTATGGGTGATTATGCGGCATCCGGTGGATATTATATAGCAGCCAATGCATCAAAGATCGTTGCCCAACCCAATACCCTTACCGGTTCAATCGGTGTTTTTGGAATCTATCCCAATATGCAGAAGTTATTTGAAGATAAACTGGGAATCACTTTCGATGGGGTTACCACGGGCAAGTATTCGGACTTTGGAGATTTTTCCCGGCCCATGCGGCCCGATGAAAAGCTGATTGTTCAGCGTGGAGTTGATTCGATCTACAGCAACTTCAAGTCTACCGTAGTCAAAGGCAGAAAACTTAATCCTGCACTGGTTGATACCATTGCACAGGGACGCGTTTGGACAGGAAGCCAGGCGCTTGCATTCGGGTTGATTGATACGCTTGGCGGATTGGAGGATGCAATTGCAATGGCCGCAGGATTGGCAGAAATTGATAAATACAGGTTGGTAGAATATCCTGAACAGGACAAAGAACTATTTGAATTTATGAGCCTTTTCAGTGATGAAAAAGAGCGCAGCGCAATCCGTGAAAAGCTCGGCCCTTTTTATGCTGTGTATGAACAGGTGCAGGTGCTGGCAGGATTACAGGGTATTCAGGCGCGGATGCCGGTTATGATAGAAATTAACTGACCATCACCCAACATCATCAGCTATATACAGTGCATGGAGCGATGTGGATTCACTTGCCGGCAAGTGTAAGTTTTTTAATTAATCCGGCCAAGGCAACTACTCCCCAGGTACCTTCCAGTATCACAAACGGCATAAAATGGATCAGGAAGGAGGCATAACAGGATATGGCCGCACCGGCAATGTTCAATCCTATATACATCATACTGTTCTCGTTCAGGTAATGAAACATATTCAGGAAAAAAGCAATTAAAAGCAGGCTTACTCCTATTGAAGCAATGATAGTTGGAAAATCCATGTGTTGTGTTTTGGCGTTTTGAATGAAGGCAGGAGAGCGTCCTGCTGGCAACCTATTTCTTATTTGTTCCAATGAAGGGGACTACCGGATTAGTATAACTCCGCCTTTCAGACTCTCTGATAACTGGATCCCATGGGTAGTTCCTCCATAGGAAATGGTCCAGACATAGGTGCCCATTTCTGATGGCGTATCTGCATTTTGTCCGTTCCAGCCGGTTCCCGGATCACTTGTTGCAAATATCAGGTCGCCCCACCGGTTGAAGACCTTGAAGTCATACGTATCGAATGCGCATCCGATGGCAGGAATAAAAAGATCATTTAATCCATCATTGTTGGGTGTAAAGGCAGTGGGCACATGAACACATGTTCCACAATCATCGAATTCAACAAGCAGGCTGTCGTAGGTGCTGAAACAGGAATTGTATGCTTCTACGGTATACAAACCGGGTTCGCGTATTGTGTAATCATGGTAAACAGAGCCATCCTGCCAGCGATACTCTGATCCGGGGAAGAATACATCCTTAAATAAAACACTTCCATAACACAATACAGAGTCTTCGCCAAGATCAATCAGAGGTTTCTGTTGAACATAAACTCTGTACACGTAGGGTTCGCTCAGGCAACTGCTGTCGTCGAAGGCAACAGCGGTATAGGTATTGTCAAGAAAGGGCTGTACAATATACGGGTCATCCACGGAAACGCCATTATCCCAGATTACGCCGTATTGGCCGGGATTTCCGCCAACAGCCGGTGCGGTTAGCTTTGCCTCGGTACCAAAACAAATGGTTGTATCTCCCGGATACAGAATAGCAACGGGGGATGGCTGGTCGATGTTGATAATGGTATCATACATACATTGATTGATATCAATAATCAGCAGATTATATTCTCCTGCACCTAACCCGTACGCTGTATTGCTTCCGCCGCCATAGGGTGTCCACACATAGGTATAGGGAGGAGTACCGCCCGAAACATTAAGCGATACACTGCCGTCTTTGTTGCCGTAACAGCGCGCATTCTTAAGACTGACAATGTCGAATGTTACATCCGGAGGTTCATTCAGAACAATACTTAACGTATCAAAACAATTATATGAATCCGTTATGGTCACTTTGTAATTCGCCGGGCATAACCCCCCGATACTTGCCAAAGGCGGTGCACCATTTGTCCATGTGTAAACATAGGGTGGAACGCCGCCTGTACCCAGGACAGAGATGGCGCCATCACAGGCATTAAAACAATTAATGTCTTTGGAAAAAATTTTGGTTGCGCTCACCGCGCCGGTAGAAGCCTGGAATTGGACCAATGCAGTATCCAGGCACCCGAAAGAGTCTTTTACAACAATATAATATGTTCCACTATCCATACCCGTAAAGGAATTGCCGCTTTGAAAAGGGCTGCCGTCAATGGAGAATTCATAAGGCGGGGTTCCTACGGTTCCGGAAACATATACTTCGCCATTGAATCCTGCGCAGGTGGGTTGTACCAATGAGTCAATTACGATTTCCACGGAGCTGACGAAAAATTCTGTGGCGGCGGAATCTGCATTGAGCCCGCACAAATCGGTAACGGAACCTGCTGCATTGGTAATACTCAGAAAATAATTGCCACCCACTGTCATAGCCGGACTCACTGTGGCTGTAAATGTTTTACCTGATGTTGCACCAGCCGTACAGGCAGGTCCGGTAACTGAGCTAAGCACATAGGGACCGCCGGGTCCCGCCAAATGGAAATCAGCATCCTGAACAGAGCCGCACAAGATGTTTTCTGAAAACGTGAAAGTCAGCAGATTGTCGTTGCAGATAACCTGATTAATTGTATCAATATAAGGTTTTACCGTATCGAAAATGGAAGCAGTAGAAGCGCTGAAATCAACCGTGTATCCGCCGGTAGTACCACTCCAGTTATTGATGTTTAAGACATACGTCTCGCCGGCAGTTACATTCAGTAAATAGTTGAAAGCATTGGTAGGACCGGGGCCGTTCCAGTTTCCGACACCGGCAGCGGATATTCCGGTGAAGCCATACTGGGAAGAATTGCAACTTACCATCAGTGAGCCGTTTGTCTGAATCTGGGTACAGGTGGCATTCGTCAGATTATACATTGCCCAATCATAATCCGCGCCCGCATTAACAGGGGTGATCGTAAATGCAAAGGTGCCGCTGCTGCTTATATTAAAAGTATACCAGCTGCTGTTGAATTCTCCGGGTATCAGGCAGGTTCCCGGGCCCTGTTCATTGGGATAATTCCCGGTGCCGAATGTAGAACTCGGCGTGTTATATACCTGGTTGCAAACCGGAGTGGCGCCCAGGCAATCCTGGAAGGTAGGAATCTGGCCGCGTACTTCCTGAAATGAAAAGAGCATGCAGCAGTACTGCAGTACCAAAAGTAATTTCTTCGATTGCTGGTAAAATTGGCTCATTCAATTTTTGGGGAAGCCCAAATTTAGAAATGATTTATGAGCAGACGAAAAGAAAATGCAAACCGCTGCAGGTTTAGCGAACCAAAGTCACATTGCCGGATAAAGTTTCACTAAAGAGTGTTGCACGGCGAAGGCCGGTATAATGCACCACCCATACATAAACTCCTACATCTCCGGGTTCATTTTTATAACGTCCATCCCAGGATTCATTCACATTGTTCGTTTCAAAAATCAACTCACCCCAACGGTTAAAGATCTGCATGTTGTATTCAGTAACCGGGCAGGTGATTACCGGCCTGAAGAGATCGTTCTGTTGATTACCATCCGGTGAAAAACCGGATGGATAGTGTACACAGGCCGAACAATCGGTATAGGTTGCCACCAAAGTATCGCCGGCTGAAAAGCAGGTGTTGTAAACGGTTACCCAGTAAATTCCCGCTTCACTTATGGTAAATATACTGTCAGTTGAACCATCCTGCCAGCTGTAGGAAGCACCTGGAAATGCTGCGGACAGGTATAACCGGTCATCTATGCAAAGGAGGGAATCATTACCCAGATTTACAGTGGGCAGAGGGTCCACGATTACTTGGAATTGCTGTGGACTGCTGATACAACCATGCTGGTCGGTAGCTACCGCTGTATAAAATGCATCTTCATCAGGCATTACAAGAAATGGGTTACCGGTAAAGCTGCCATCCCAAGTAACGGAATATGGTGCAGTACCACCGGTTACGTCTGCAAATAAACTGCCCGAAGTACCCAGGCAGATCGTTGTGTCGGCAGGCACAGAAATAACTACCGGTGCCGGTTGCGGAAGCGCAATGGAATAACTAAATGAACATAGGTTTGCGTCACTGATAGTGATGGTATAGAGTCCGGCGCTGAGTGGAGTGGTTGTTAAACCATTTCCACCAGCAGGAGACCATTGGTAGGTGTAACCCGGGCTGCCTCCGGAAACTGCAACGGTAATGCTGCCATCTCCCGCACCATTGCAGGATGGCTGGATCAGTTGTACAATATTCACTGAAAATGTATCCGGCTGTTGTATTGTTACGCTGGCAGTATCAAAACATCCGGAAGCGTCAGTAATAGTCGCAACATATGTACCCGCGCACAGGTTACTGATGGTAGAGGCCGGCGCGCCTCCGTTAGACCATGCATAGGTATAGGGTGCTGTACCACCACTGCCGGCAGCGGTAACCGATCCGGTACATTCATTCGGACATTTTAAGTCAGTAGCCGAGACTACGGCAGCAGTTACCCCTCCGGGGCCTGGCAACAATACTAGTTCCGTTGTATCTGTGCAACCTGCACTGTCTTCTACAATAAGCAGGTAAACACCGGCGGACAACCCGGTGAAGCTTCCGCTGCTTTGAGATGTTCCATTGTTTAATGAGTAGGAATAAGGCTCGATACCTGCGCTGCCGGAAACATAAATGGCCCCGCTGTTTGCACTGCAGATCGGTTGCAGTATGGAATCTACCGTCAGCAAAGGACCGGGTGCTACAAAAACCAGGGAAGAGGTATCCGCAATGTTACCGCAAAGATCTGTTACATACCCTGATTGATCCGTTAAACCAAATGAATAGGTTGCTCCGTTTTCAAGGGCAGGGCTGAAAGTAACAGTAAAAGTTTTTTCCTGGGTACCACCATTGGCGCAGGAAAAACCGGTAACGCCTGAAACTACAAAAGGTCCACCCGGTCCATCCAATGAAAAATCTGCATCCTCCACGGTATTGCAAAGGATATTTTCAGAAAAAGTGAACGTTAAAGAAGTGCTGTTGCAGCCAATTGGTGTAACCACTTGAAGCGACGGCGGAACCGTATCAAAAATAGTCGCGGTTGCTGTAGAAAAATCGATTGAATAGCCTCCATTCGAAGTACTCCAGTTGTGAATATTCAAGGCATACGTCTGACCTGAAACCACAGGTAATAAGTAGTTGAATGCAAAAGTCGGCCCGGGACCATTATAATTGCCCACACCACTCGAAGAAATGCCGGTAACACCATACTGGGAAGAGTTGCAACTGGCCATCAGCGACCCATCGGTTTGGATATCTTCACAAGAGGCATTGGTCAGATTATACAGCCCCCAGTCATAATCTGCAGAAAGATCAATAGGTGTAATTGTAAAAGCGAGGTCGCCGGATTCAATCACGGTAAAAGTAAACCAGGTGCTATTGAGTTCTCCGGCTGTAAGGCAGGTGCCGGGCCCGATTTCATTCAGGTAGTTGCCACTCCCAAGCGTAGAACTTCCGGTGCTCCAGATGAAGTCGCAGATAGGAATGGCTCCAAGGCAATCTTGTTCTGTTGGAATCTGCGCTTTGACAAAGCGTACGGGCAAAAAGATGAAACCAGGCAGGAAAAACAGGTACAGCGTAATGGTGGATCTGTAGAGTGGAATCATAGTCAACGGTGTGAAGTTCTAAAGTTAACAATCATTTGCCAACCCCCTTTTATAAAGTTTCAAACAGGGCGCCGATCGGGTGAATGATAAGGAAAAAAATCAGACTCACCCGTTTGTCTTTTCAGATTCCAGGTACCACCTGTGGAAGAAAAACAAGGATGCCCCGGATAGCAAGACAACAATCAGAAATAAAAGATGGTACAGGATCAGGAAAAATAATACGGCGGCGATTGCGAAAACCCATTGCAGGTAACGTTCCATATCCAACGGCGGCCTGTAAAGTATGCAATGATATAAAATCAGCATCCCGGTTCCGAAAAAGGGCAACCACCAGATATCTTCCGGCTGAAGCCTGTCAGGAATTGAAAGAGCAAACAGGAACCATTCCGGTACTAAAATCAAAAAATAAACTATTGCCAGATGGAGTATACGTTTGATCATTGGTACGGGCAGGTTGCGATAGAATTCAAGCAGGCTATCTTCGAATTTCCTGAATTCAAAAACCAGAACGCAGTGTGCCGTAATACCGGCCATGAGACCCAGCATTACAACACGGCTATCGTACGTATCAAGAAAGAAACCATTGAGAAAAGCCAGCAAGATGATCACAGAAAAAAATTTTGTCACCACGAAAAGTGCTTTCATCTCATTTAATAATTGCCAGATAAAAAACAAAGGGTACGTTTTTGTGATTTTCCATTTAAAAAAAGTTGATCCGAAAATAGGGCTCCCTGAATCAGGTTTCCGGAGCCTCAGGATGTATAGCTGCGTACTGATAAGACAGATCAGGATGTTTACCAGCATTACAAAAACAGCTGCTTCCGGGCTTCCGGTAAGAAAGCCGGTAACGGCCACTATCAACGCATAAATTGCTACCGGCAGATAGATGAATACTTGCGCCTGCAACATAGATCGAAACTGGTCTTTTGCCGGAAGGCATCCCGTTAAATATAAAAACTGTTGTTGGGGCTCTGACAGGATCTTCATAACAAATTGGTAACACTTCCAGCCATAGAGCAACCATATAAAAGAAACTGCTGTTAAAAAAGCCCATGATTCCAGCATGGCTTCTATAAGTGTACGGTGGTAGCTGATCAGTTGAGAACCGGGCACAATGCCAAAAAAGGCAATGAACAAGAAAAGGAAGAAACCGGCATTGCGCTGATAGAATGGCATACCGATTACACGGTTCATCAATTGGGTAATGGTCATCGGTTACAACGGCTGGATTGTTTGATGATTCATTCGCAATGCATGCGTACCCGGAAAGGCATCAGTTTCAAATAACTGATGGGAGGTGAGTAAAAAAGCATTTCCATGTTGTTCATTGTATTCGCGGATAAGGTGTGTGACCACCGGTACGGTTTTGTCATCGATAGTTACCAGGGGCTCATCAAGGAGAATGAAACAAGGGTGTCCCGTAAATGCCAGGATCAATGATATTTTCTTCAGCATCCCGCTTGAATAGGTACCCACCGGGTTATCTATAAAGGACGATACCTGCAAGAGGTCTATCAGCCGGTCTGATTGCGCTTTGTTCCCACCCTTGGTTCTCCTGTAAAACTGCAGCAAGTCATGACCGGTCAGGAATGAAGGGTAAAGGGGTTCCGCTTCCGCATAGTTGACAAGCCGCAGGTAATTCCCCCGGTTTTTCTTAAGACTGATTTTACCATCAATCACCACATCTCCCTCGAATGGCAGCAATCCGGCAATGATCTTCATCAGGGTTGTTTTTCCGGAGCCATTAATTCCTTTCAGCCAGTAAATTTGTTTTTCAAAGGCAAAAGCAGAAATAGAGACCACTTCATGCCCGTTGAATGATTTATGAATGTTTTGGAGTTGTATCATCATTAATTGTGCTCACGGCTTGACAGCCTTTATAGAATAGACCATCGGAATCAAGCCTTTCAGGTTCTTTATCTGGAAAGTTCCGTCTTCCAGTTGAATGGTATTTTGAAAACAATTGTAGGGAGAAAAAGGAAACTCATGAAGAAATTCAATATGCATACCATGTGAGCTCAATGCACTTACTACTTCCCCCAACCCGTGATTCCAGGTGAAGGAAGCGGAGGCAATAGGAGCGTTGCGATCAGCGTACGTGCCGGTTTCCTCCTCGATAATCACAGATGTATTATGATAGGAATATTGAATGCGTTCAAATTGATTGTCAAACATCCAAACGACAGGGTGAAACTCAACGAGGTAAAAAGTGCCTCCGGGTTTCAGGAAATGAGCAATGATGGAAGCCCAACGATCCAGGTCCGGAAGCCATCCGATTACGCCATAGCTTGTGTAAATGATGTCAAAAGACCCTTCCAGGTTTTTTTTCAGATCATACACATTGGAACAGATAAATTTCGCGTCGATCTGAAGTGCTGCCGCCAGTTCCTGCGCTGCCGCTATGGCTTGTTCTGAAAAATCGATACCGGTAACCTGAGCACCTTCCCTTGCCAGCGAAAGGGTGTCTTGCCCAAAATGACACTGAAGGTGTAATAATTGTTTCCCGGAAACCGGCAGAAGTTCATTCTTTTCAATAGCCATTAGTGAACTCCTGCCTTGTTTGAAAGCGTCCAGATCGTAAAACGCTGATTTAATATGTGCAGCAGTCCGTTGATTCCAAAGTTCTTTATTCGCGTCAAAATAGTGTTGCATGCTCAGTTGTTTTCCGAATAAAAGTAACATTCAACGGAATTATCGGCTATTCATTGCTGTCCATGAACATCATTCGCCTGTTGTTGTTTGAGCAGGGACCAGGGAACTATGCCGGCATTAAAAGCACGACGATCAGAATTTCCGGAGTAAAAATTCTAACTTTATTTTCAACTATGGTAAACTACAGGGGAATATGGTTTGCTTTGCTCATCATGATAGCATGGGCCTTGAGCCTGTCATTCATGCTGTTTTTGCCTGTCGTTCGCTTTGAATGGTGGATCATTCCTTTGGTGTTGTTGCAAACACACCTTTATACCGGCATTTTTATTACCGCTCATGATGCGATGCATGGAACCGTAGCAGCAAACAAGACCATAAATCGTATTATCGGATGGGCATCTGCCGCCCTGTTTGCCTTTAACTACTATCCGCGGTTGTATGCAAAGCACCACGAACATCATCGTTTTGTAGCTACTGAAAAGGATCCTGATTTTCACAAGGGGAATTTTCTTTCATGGTATTTTTCATTCCTTAGGAATTACCTCAGCATTTGGCAAGTGCTTCTGATGGCCATTGCTTTTAACTTTTTGCTCCTGTATTTTCCGCAGGTGAACCTGTTACTCTTTTGGATTTTGCCATCACTGTTGAGTACACTGCAATTGTTTTACTTCGGCACCTACCTGCCGCATAAGGGCGAGTTCCCCGAAAATAATATTCATCATGCTTCATCACTGCAACGCAATCACGTGCTTGCTTTTTTCACCTGCTATTTTTTTGGATACCATTACGAACATCACGATTCTCCGGGCACGCCCTGGTGGCAATTATTCCGGCATAAGCCCAAAGTTTAACTGGGGCATTCACTTTTAATGCTTTTTTGATTGGAACAAGGGTATAATTTCACAAAAAATCAATAGATAGTTTTTTTCAACATTCGTGCTGCAATGCAGTGTAAGCAGTACTGATTCCAACAAAGTTGAATTGTTTATGAACACTTTTACGCGATTTTTGTATTACGGAAGCATTACGACAACAGGAATCAAATGAAGCATTTTTTATTTCTCATCGTTTTTACGCTGCCTGTATTTTTTGCTGACGCACAGTCTGGTATTATCAGGGGTAGGGTATATGATGCCTTTAACAATCAGCCAATTGAATTCGCGACGATTGTTGTTCAGAATACAACTTCAGGTTCTGGCACAGATGCGGAGGGAAATTATACAATTGAAGGCCTGAAACCCGGTTTGTACAACATCCAGGTCTCTTCAGTCGGTTATAAAACAAAAACAATATTTGAAATTCAGGTTACCAGTGCGAAAGAAGCTCAGGTAGATGTACCGCTGGAGTCAATCGTGAAGGAACTTGAAGAAGTGACTGTAAAATCCGATGCGTTTAACAAATCAGAAGAGAGCCCGGTGTCATTAAGATCAATCGGGGTAAATGAGATACAACGCAGTCCGGGAGGCAACCGCGACATCTCCAAAGTGGTCCAGTCTTTTCCGGGTGTAGGACAAAACGTCGCTTTCCGCAATGATATTATTATCCGCGGGGGCGCACCTAATGAGAACCGGTTTTACCTGGATGAGATTGAGGTGCCGAATATCAACCACTTCCAAACGCAGGGAGGGTCCGGTGGCCCCGTTGGGATGATCAATGTTGATTTTATTAAAGAGGTGGAATTTTACTCCGGTGCGTTTCCGGCAAACAAAGGAAATGCGGTGAGTTCATTATTTGAATTCAGGCAAAAAGATGGCCGTAATGATCATCTCGGCCTGTCGGCCACCATAGGCTCCAGCGATCTGGGTTTAACCCTCGAAGGCCCCATTGGCTCAAAATCTACGTTTATTTTTTCCGCCAGGCGTTCGTACCTGCAATTTCTTTTTAAAGCGCTGGCATTACCATTTCTGCCGACCTATAATGATTATCAGTTCAAGTACAAATTCAAGTTTGATACGAAAAACGAACTGTCCATCATTTCACTTGGTGCGCTGGATAATTTTAAGCTGAACCTGGGCGCCGATTCGACCGACCTGCAACGTTATATTCTCGGAAATATTCCAACCAACAATCAATGGAACTATACCATTGGCGCTGTTTTCAAACACTTTGGCAAGAATAATTTCATTACGGGCGTGGTCAGCAGGAACATGCTGAACAATGAAGCTGAAAAATATTTTAACAATGACGACAGCAATCCGGAGAACCTGTTGTTAAATTATAAGTCACAGGAGATTGAGAATAAGTTCAGACTGGAAAATAATTTTTACAAGAAAGGCCTTAAAGTGAACTATGGTGCCGGCTATGAATTTGTGAAGTACAACAACGCAACCTTTAACCAACAGGCTGATCCGGATGGAAATATTTATACGGTTGATTTCAGTTCAGAAATTCAGTTCAGCAAGTATGCGCTGTTCGGCCAGGTAACGTATCCATTTTTTGAAAGGCGGTTGGTGCTTTCCGCAGGCCTTCGCACCGATTTCAATAATTATTCTGAAGAGATGAGCAATCCCCTGAAGCAGTTATCTCCTCGTTTTTCAGCTACTTATAATATTAATGAAGCATTCAATTTCAATTTTAATGCGGGAATCTATTACCAGCTGCCTCCGTATACGGTGCTGGGTTATCGTGATAACAATGAAAACCTGGTAAACCGGCAAAACGGAGTGACGTATATTTCCTGCAAACACCTGGTCGCAGGTTTTGAGTATTATTCACAGAATAACGGCAGGATTTCTATTGAGGGTTTTTATAAAAGCTACGATCAGTATCCCTTTATAATTGAAGATTCCATATCACTGGCTAACCTTGGCGCCGATTTTGGTGTGGTGGGCAACACCGAAGTCAATTCGACATCGAAGGGCAGAAGTTACGGCGTGGAATTGCTTTTGCAGCAAAAGTTGTATAAAGGGTTCTATGGGTTGGCTGCTATTACGTTTGTAAGAAGTGAGTTCCTTGACAAGAAAAACGTATACGTGCCCTCTTCCTGGGATAGCAGGATCATTGTTTCGTTAACAGCCGGAAAGAAGTTTGGAAAGAACTGGGAGCTGGGTTTAAAATGGAGGCTTTCCGGAGGCGCGCCCTATACACCCTATGACATTCCATTATCGTCGCTGATTCCGGTTTGGGATGTAAATGGTCAGGGCCTGCCCGACTACGATTACCTGAATTCGGAAAGGTTACCTGCCTTTCATCAGCTCGATGCGCGTATTGATAAAAAGTGGTTCTTCAATAAGTTCAATCTTAACTTATACCTCGATGTGCAGAATGTATATGCTTTTAAATCGACCTTGCCGGATTATCTGGATGTAAGAAGAGATGATGAGGGTAATCCGTTGGTGGATCCATTAAATACGGGTTCTTATCAAACCTACCTGCTTGAAAATACGACCGGTACTGTATTGCCTTCCATCGGGGTTATCTTTGAGTTGTAGCTGATGATGATTCCAGCCTCTTTAGAAAAGGAATGTACGGATGATGTGCAAAATGACTAATACCGCGTCCTTGCATTTATTACTGCAATGCTAAACTAAGGAGAGGTAAAGGCCAGTGCGCTTTTAATCGGTATGGTTCAGGCGGTACTTTCAGGTAAAGTGAAAAAGTAGTAATATTGATGTATGAAACGCCTGCTGGCTATACCGGTCTTCATCATGTACTGTGCAGTCTCTTTTGCACAATCTCCTGGCGAACTGAAAGGGGTAATCTATAATCATGAACTGAGCGGAGGTATTGTTGTACATACAGCCGGATGGGGTATTTTTCTGGATGTAGGAAAACGTCAGGAACTAAAAAAGAAAACCATTTATGAATTTGAATTTACACAGTTGCACCATCCTAAAGAGGTGAAGCAAACTATTGATTTCGGATTTTCTTTTTTTGGTATCAATTCGCCAAAGCCATTTATCTATGGCAAACAGAATAACTTCTATCTGGTGAATACATCCATTGGCCGTCAGTTTATGATCACCGAACGCGCATCGCATAAAGGCGTGGAAGTAGGTTTAAAGGTAGTGGGTGGCCTCTCACTTGGTCTGTTAAAACCCTATTACCTTGATCTGCTGTATCCGGTGGATAATTCCTCTACCTACCGGATTGTTTCTGAAAGATATTCGGAAGAGAATGCTTCCAAATTCCTTGACTGGTTTTCAATTTACGGAGGCTCAGGATTTGGTTATGGCTTTGGACAAATAAAATTTATTCCCGGTCTTCATCTGAAAACAGGGTTAGCCTTTGACTGGGCTGCCTATGATGATTTCATCAAAAGCCTGGAAGTTGGGATTGTTTTTGACGCATACTATAAGGAGATTCCGATTATGGTCATTGAAAAAAACCAGCAGTTCTACCCTAATCTGTATGTGAGTTTGCAGTTTGGTAAAAAGTGGTGAAATGATTGAACTGAATACGATTGAAGAAAAACCGGTACGAATAAAGAAACCTGACTGGCTCAGGGTAAAACTGCCGACTGGAGCCAACTACCGTCACGTGCGTGGTTTGGTTGATCATTATAAGCTGCACACTATATGTGAGAGTGGAAACTGCCCGAATATGGGCGAATGCTGGGGAGCAGGTACCGCCACGTTTATGATTTTGGGCAATGTATGCACCCGTTCCTGCGGATTTTGTGCAGTCTATACCGGCATGCCCACCGAACTCGACTGGGATGAGCCCAACAGGGTTGCATCGGCAATTCAACTGATGGGAGTAAAGCATGCTGTTATTACATCGGTAAACCGGGATGAACTAAAAGATGGCGGAGCAGCCATCTGGGCAGCGACAGTCAGGGCAGTGCGCGCACTGAACCCTGCTACTACAATGGAAACGCTGATTCCGGATTTCAAAGGAAATATGGAAAGCGTAGATAGCATAATATCCGTGAAACCGGAAGTGGTATCGCATAATATGGAAACAATCCGCCGTCTCTACAGGAAGGTAAGGCCACAGGCAAAATATGATCGCAGCCTTGCCGTGATTCGCAGGTTGAAAGATGGCGGAATCAGAACAAAGTCCGGAATTATGGCCGGCCTTGGAGAAACCAAAGAGGAAGTGTACCAGGTAATGGATGATTTGAGAGAAGCCGGATGCGATGTTATGACGATTGGGCAATACCTGCAGCCGTCACGCAATCACCTCGAAGTGGTTGAGTGGGTTCATCCTGATATCTTTAAACATTATGAAGAAGTCGGTCTAAGCAAAGGCTTTAAATATATTGAAAGCGCACCATTGGTACGATCCTCATATCATGCTGAAAAACATGTGAACTAAGTCTGAAAAGACTGTGTTAGCACCGTGATTTGTGTTTTGCATTTATTTATCAGTATACTTGTAAAGAAAAGCAGGTATGCATAAGGAGGGGTGATGAGACATAAAGGCAAATAGCAGTTGAGTTTTAGCCGGATGGAGTAAGAGGATTATTGACGAAAGAATGACATTAATAACCGGGCTGAACAATTGACATTGAATGAAACTTTTTTACTTTTAGCGAATATTAAATCCAAGAACCAAACCATGAAACGTTTACTGCTGATTACAGGATTAATAACAATTTCATTCTTCTTGCTGCTGGCGTTTTCAAATCCGTTTGCAACGGTTGCCGAGTATGAGGAAAACGAAGAGCGTGGTATTTCTGACGCTATAAAATGGTGGATGTCTGTCAGGGTAAATGAACAGACCGGAGAAATGGACCTGGCTGCAATGAATGCGGCGCATGCTGCTGTGAACGCGATGAGTTCAACCAGAAGTATGGGCATACAATGGGAAGAAATGGGTCCTGACAATATCGGCGGCAGAACACGGAGTATCCTGTTCGATAGGAACAATCAGGGCGTAATTTTTGCCGGAGCAGTTTCCGGTGGTTTATGGAAAAGCACAAATAACGGATTGAGCTGGGGTAAAGTGAATGATCTGTTTGAATCACTTACCGTAACAACGATTACGCAGGCTGCAAATGGTGATATATATTTTGGTACCGGTGAAGCATTTTATAGCTTCGGATTAAATAACCCTACCGGCTACAGTGCTTTTGGCTTTCCGGGAAGAGGAATATTTAAATCAACCGATGGTGGAAATACTTTTACTCAGCTTACTGCCACCATTCCGGCAACCGGTAATTCCACCACTGAAGATTGGGCTTATGTAAGCCGTGTGGCATCCAGCCCTACCGATGCAAATAAAATTTATGCTTCAACCAACAAAGGACTCCGCATTTCCAGCGATGGAGGAATAACCTGGACTAATGCCGTGGGTCCGATACTGTCATATTCCTGGGACGTAACCGTAGGCAGTGATGGCTTTGTACATGCGGTGGTAGGAAATAAATATTACCGTTCTACTGCACCTGATGGCAATACATTTGAACTTCGTTCCGGACAGGGCGGATTTCCCAACAGCGGTATCGGCAGAATAGAACTGGAAGTGGCTCCTTCCAATGCATCTTATGTTTACGCAATTTGTATAAACAGCTCAACAGAAAATTTACAAGGTGTTTTCAAATCAACAGATGGAGGCACCAACTGGACCTTGATCGGACCTGGAGGTAGCGCAAGCTTTAATCCCCCGGGCCAGCAAGGAACTTATGATATTTGTATCGGTGCCTTACCTACTGATCCGGATGTCATTTACTTCGGTGGACAATTAAGCATGTGGAAATATACTCCTTCGCTCGGATGGTTCAGCGTCAGCAACTGGCTTGGCGAATTTTTTGATCCGGATATTTACATTCATGCCGACATGCATGCCATTGAGTTTAACCCTTTCAATCCGGCCGAAATGTATGTTGGCTGCGACGGGGGATTGTTCAGGACAGGAAATGCAGATGATATTTATCC
>CAZGBP010000047.1:0-27060 GCA_964524035.1 uncultured Bifidobacteriaceae bacterium | reverse complement strand
ATTTTTTGCAGCATCCGATTTTAAATAGCCGATAAGGCACCGGGCATCATCAAACTTCACCACCTTTCCTTTTTGTGTTATCAATTCACCTGCAAATTTGGGGTCCATAATGGTCATCTTACAAAAATCGCAGTTATCAGTTCCGTATTTTACAGGTTCAGGCACCTGGCTGCAGCTATGGAGTGAAAAGAAAAGAAGAAACAAGACGGAAACTGCCGATACGGGCAGACCGCTTTTTTTTGCGGCTTTCCTTGCTTGCCACCAATCTATAACTGCCGCACCTACTATCAGTATTCCGCAAATGGCAAAAATGAATCCTCCGGTATCAGGATAAGAATACGCGCTGAAATTGAGGAGCTGCTTGTAACCTATCAACGGAGGCTGATAAGCCATTCCGGGTACTTGAATGGGAGCCGATGGATCAAGGTTATGCCCATAACGATATTCCCACCAGTAAAAATCAGTTAATGAAGCGGCCGCAATTACCACAAATAGTATGGCATACAAACGCAGATAGATCCTCCTGTTAAGAAAGATAACCAGAAAGCCTAACAATGAATAGCCGATGATGATGAAGGGAAGTACCTTAAACTCAATAAAATCTTCTTCGTGAAGCGTCATCATTCCAATATAGTGATTCAATCCGTTAATGATATCTACATCCCCGCTGAGCTTTGAGGCCCAGATCTTCATGGTCAACCCCTCCGGGTATTGTGGAGCAATAAGAATAATTTGCCAGATAGGAAGGAACAAAACGGCCACCATGGCGACAGAGGCAATTAGCAAAACCACTTTCCACTTTGATGATAATTTATGATTCATGGTGTATTGATTTCATAAAATAGTACAAATGCACATTGGCGGTATCAGCTATTTCAAACTCCCTGTCAAACAAGGGGCAGTGCGCTCTGTTCACTGCCCCTTCGCAATCCACACTCACTCCATCTTATTAAGGATTTTGCGGTGGAGCCTGTTCACCGGTACTATAGCTAAGCGGAGTAGAACTATTGGCCGGTGATACCCGCATGTAACCCTGCATTTCCTGGTGCAAGGCGCTGCAGAAGTCTGTGCAGTAGAAAGGAACAACTCCAACCTGGTCAGGCACATATTTTAATGTCTGTGTTTCACCGGGCATTATAAGTATCTCTGCGGTATTGGCACCCTTTACCGCAAAGCCGTGTGGAACGTCCCAATCCTGTTCCAGGTTGGTGACATGAAAGTAGACTTCATCACCCAGTTTCACTCCTTCAATATTGTCAGGAACAAAGTGCGAGCGTATGGAAGAGATGTACACATCTACTCTGTTGCCCTTTCTTTCCACCCTGGCTTCCTTTTCACCCTTTGTCGCAAAAGGATTCTCATTCTCTTCCAGTTTATAGAATTTCCTTGAATTTTTTGAAATTACATCAGCGGCAACAGCCTGTGCATAGTGCGGTTCTCCAACCGTTGGAAAATCAAGTATCAACTTCATCTTATCTCCGGTAATATCATACAACTGCGCACTCTGAGCAAGTTCCGGTCCGGTAGGAAGATAACGGTCTTTCGTAATCTTATTATAAGCAATTACATATTTGGCATTGGGTTTTCTCGAATCGCCACCCGGAATACAAAGGTGCCCGATTGAATAATAGGTTGGAGCACGATCCAGCACCGCCAGGTCCTTTATGTTCCACTTAACAATTTCTGAAGAAACGAAGAAGGAAGTATATGCGTTTCCTTTACCATCAAATTCTGTATGTAACGGACCAAGGCCAGGTTTCTTTACTTCGCCATACAATACGGATTCATATTTCAGTACAGGTATGCTGTCATACTTGCCAATGAAATCCTTTTTTGAAATGGCTTCCTGCATCTTCGTAAATGAAAAAACCGGGATCACTGCGGCCAGTTTGCCACTGCCCACTATATATTCACCGGTTGGATCAACATCGCAGCCATGCGGTGATTTCGGACAGGGAATAAAGTACACGACCCCTTCAAGTCCGGCCGGATCCAGCACGATTACTTCATTCTCCATTGTGGTGGTTGCACTGTGTGTCTTTTCATCATACACATTATGTGCGTACCTTACCTTTTCTGTTTTTCCCTTGCCGGCTTTTACATATTCTTCCGCTTTTTTCCAGTTAACAGCCATAATGAAATCCTTGTCTTTCTGCGAAGCATTCACCTCCAGGAGCGAATTGGCCTGTTCCGTGTTATAGCAGGAAAAAAAGAACCATCCGTGCGAAGGGCCCTTGCCTGCATGGCTTAAATCAAAATTAACGCCCGGCAACAGCAACTGAAAAGCAATATTCATCCTTCCTGTTGCAGGATCAACACTGATAAAACTAACCGTACCTCTGAAATTCTTCTTATACGTATTAATAGGCACATCGCGTTCATTACCCAAGGGAACACTAAACCGGGTTCCTGCTATAACGTACTCCGTATTTTCTGTTATGAATGGTGAAGAGTGGTTGCCTGCACTGTTTGGGATCTCGATAACTTCATCGGTTCGGAAAGAGGCTAAACTGATCCGGGCAATTCGTGGTGTATTGTTGCCATTTCCAAAAACCCACCTGCCGTCGATTTCTCCGTTTGTTTGCGACAATTCCGTATGGTGAAGGTCATCCCAGGGAACAAATCCATGTGAAGTATTCAGCATTGGTGTGGTATTTTCACTAAATCCGTAACCACTTTCTGCAGACTGAGAAAACACCGGAATAATACGCAGCAACCGGCCGGAGGGTAACCCGTATACTCCTATTTGCCCGTTGAATCCTCCCGATACAAAATTGTAAAACTCATCATACTTACCGGGTGCAACATAGGCGGCTTGGGCAGCATCGCCTGAAACAGCTTCAGCTGCATTCTTAGTTGTGCACGACTTCATTAAAAACGCCATCAAAATGACTGCAGAAACAGCCAACAAAAACTGGAACGCAACTTTCATAAGTTTAAGTTTTAATGTTTAAAAAATTGGTAAACTATTTGACCCCATCATTCTCCCGCATAAATTCCAGCACACTGCGTGCATCTGCATCGGATAGGTTTTGATTAGGCATTCTGATCAGACAAGTTTCCAGCATTGATTGTGCTTCAGGATCCTTATTGAGCATCTCATCAGTATTGGTCGAAAAATTCATGATCCACTCCGGTGCGCGCCGGGCAGTAACTCCTTTCCATCCCGGGCCTACTACGCGCTCTTCGGTAAGTTTATGGCAACTATAACACTTCAACTCGTAAACCGATTTTCCGGCTGCCGCCAATTGCTTGTCAAGTGTGGCGCTGAGCTCAACATCCGTAAACTTTCCAATGCCTTTGTTGTCATCAGCCGCAGATGATTTGGTGTCTGACGATTCAGTGGATTCCGGTTCATAGGTTTCAGTTGTTTCAGTTGAATTGCTGCTTTGCTGATTATTTGAACAGGAAAAGAAAACAAAAAGCACTGCCAGGGTTAGAATGTATTGCTTCATAGTTTGTTGTTTGATTGGCACAAATTTGAATGACGTTCAGAAAGCAATATATGACATAAATCATGTTTTCAGGTAATTTCAATCATACTTGCAGGCTTGCACATCCGCGCCGGAATGCGTCCCTTTGACCTGCGGACCGTTCCGGATATTCAGCGTTGGTTAAAACCAGTATCCGGTAGGCGGTTAAAACCAGTAGGTGATGACAGGGAAAGTTTCAACATCGGCCTGTGAGCATTGTGAAGTTTTTAAAAAATCCATTCTTTGTTCATTAAGAGCTGAAGAGCTCTCGGTACTTAATCTGGAAAAGAGTACGAATCACTATCTGAAGAATCAGAATGTGTTTCTGGAAGGTAGCCGGCCACATGGTTTGTATTGTATTCACAGTGGAAAGGTGAAGATCACCAAAAGCGGATATAACGGGAAACACCAGATCATAAGGCTGGCAAAAGAAGGAGATGTACTGGGTTACCGTGCCCTGGTAAGCGGCGAAAACTACAGCGCTTCTGCGGAGACGCTGGAAGATGCAACGATTTGTTTTATACCAAAAGGTGTAATCTTTGGACTACTGCATAAGAATGCTGATTTATTGGTTCAATTGGTTCAGTTGTTGTCCAGGGATCTTAAAATGGCGGAACAAAAAGTGGCTGAGTTTTCTCAAAAGCCGGTACATGAACGAATCGCCGAAACCCTGCTGATAATAAAGGAAACTTACGGGCTCGAAAGTGATGAATCCACCCTCAAAATCGCCATGTCGCGTGAAGATCTTGCCAACATTGCAGGCACTGCAACCGAAACACTGATCAGGGTTTTGTCTGATTTCAGGGCACAGGGACTTATTGAACTCACCGGTAAGAAGATCAGGATCTTGAAACACGAAGACCTGATACATTTGGCTGCCATAGAAGACTAACCCCGGCAAATATTGACTCGTGAGTTTTTTTTATTTAGTTATTTTCTGCTCGTTCTGTTCAATAACACCCCTGAATGCTATTGAAACTGTTAAGCCGCTTCACGCAGCAGCTCAAGATCTTACCGGAGTTTTTATGCATCCAGTCTGAAGATACATCCTGAGTTTGGAAAACAGGGCCTTGCTTCCTTGACCAATTCACCTGTGAAAACAAACAATCCGGTAATGGACTGACAAAAGTCATGCATTTGAACAAACACGTTATTGCAAGTTTGCACTAAATCTTTCTTCTTGGCTTCTTTACTCACTGAGAACAGGCTGGCGTGTTTCCATTGCGGAGATGATTGCAGGGATGATGCTATCCGCTGCGACGAAAAGATCTTTTGTTGCGAAGGGTGCAAGATGGTTTATGAATTGCTGAGCGAAAACAACCTGTGCACCTATTATCAGGTAAGCCGGCATCCCGGTAACAAGCCAAACGATGGCAACCTGAAGCGGCTCTCGTGGCTTGATGACCAGGAAGTGGCCAGGCAGCTGCTGACTTTTTCGGAGAATGGAATGGCAGCTGTAAAATTTTCGATCCCACAGATGCATTGCGCTGCCTGTATATGGCTGCTGGAAAGTTTGCCGGGTATACAAAAGGGCATTCTGCATGTTTACACAGATTTTCTAAAGAAGGAAATCTCCGTCACATTTAACTCGAACCTGGTTTCAATAAGGCAAGTGGTTGAAAAGCTGGCTGAAATCGGTTATGAACCCGAACTGAGGTTAAGCGACCTGCAAAAAAAGAAATCTGCCAGTTCTGACCGAACCCTGCTTTACAAAATAGGGGTGGCTGGATTTTGTTTTGGAAATATCATGATGCTGAGTTTCCCGGAATATCTTACGGGAGTCAGCCATATAGAGCCGCTTCTGAAACAGTTTTTCAGCTACCTGAATCTTATTCTGGCACTTCCGGTTTTCTGTTACAGTAGTGCAGATTATTTTACCAATAGCTGGAAAGCAGCACGCAACAAGTACTTCAGTATTGACTTACCTATTGCGCTTGGATTGACTGCCATGATGCTGCGCAGTATATATGAAATCATTTCAGGCACTGGTGCAGGTTATCTTGATTCCATGACCGGGCTTGTATTTTTTCTGCTGATCGGCAGGTATTTTCAATCACTTACGTACAGCAACCTTTCATTTGAACGTGATTACAAATCATACTTCCCCATTGCCACTACCGTAATTAAGAACGGTAAGGAAACAGCCACACCAATCAGCAGGTTGAATACCGGCGATAAAATCATCATTCACAGCGAAGAACTCATACCGGCTGACGCCCTTTTGCTGAAAGGGGAAGCACATATTGATTATAGCTTTGTAACCGGTGAATCTATACCGGTTAGAAAATTTACCAGCGAGCTGATCTTTGCAGGAGGGAGACAAAAAGGTGCCGCCATTGAACTGCAGGTGCAAAAAACAGTAGAACAAAGTTACCTCACACAATTGTGGAATCATGATGCTTTCGGCAAAAACAAACAGGCTTCATTATCGCTGCTGGCCGATAAAATCAGTAAGTATTTCACTGTTGCCATATTAGCAATAGCAGTGGTTACGGCAATGTATTGGTTTCCGCAGGATGTACATCGCGGCATTTTTGCATTTACATCCATACTGATTATTGCATGCCCGTGCGCACTGGCCATTACCGTTCCGTTCACCTTTGGCAATATCATGCGAATACTCGGCAGGAATGCTTTCTACCTGAAAAATGCTGCTGTAGTGGAATCTATTTCAAAAACAGACACGATTGTTTTTGATAAAACGGGAACCGCTACCACGCAAAACAATGACATAATCCGCTTTGAAGGAGGAACCCTCACTGCAAATGAAAAGATCCTGGTTAAGAGTATCGCAGCGCAATCCATTCATCCGCTCAGCAAAATAATTGCCTCCGGCTTATCAGGCATTGATGTTTTGCCGGTTGAAAACTTTTCGGAAGAAACCGGTTCCGGATTGGAGGGTATGGTAGCAGGAGCCAGGCTGAAGCTGGGCGCTGCTGCTTTTGTCACTAATGCTGACGTGCAAGGCAATGAAACACCCATGAATTCCACCCGTGTTTATACAGCCATTAACGATAAACTGATTGGGTACTTCAGTATTTCCGCTTCGTTACGGGAAGGATTTGAGAGCCAGGTTCAGAAACTAAAAAAGGAATTCAAACTATACCTGCTCAGTGGAGATCAGGAAGGTGACCGGGAAAAAATGGAGCGCATCTTTCCTGTTAAGGAACACCTGTATTTCCGCCAATCCCCTGTCAGGAAACTACAGTTTATTCAAGAACTGCAGCAAAATCATCAAAAGGTGATGATGATTGGCGATGGCTTGAATGATGCCGGTGCATTACAACAAAGTGAGGTGGGTATTGCAGTAAGCGATAACCTGGTTCAGTTTTCACCAGCTTGTGATGCCATTGTGAAAGGGAGTGAATTCGGTAAAATGGACCGTTTTTTTGCATTCTGTAAATCGGGTATTCGCATCATCTGGTTCACCTTCGCAGTTTCATTGATTTATAATATTGCAGGAATTGCCTTTGCGGTTCAGGGAGCACTATCACCCATGTTTGCCGCTATTCTAATGCCAATCAGTTCAATCAGCGTAATTGTTATCACTACGGTGGCGACTAAATGGAAGGCTGGCAAACTGGGGCTTTGATAATCTGCCTTTGATAGACATAGTAAAGAAGCCTAATTTTTCCGGCATTCCTTGCAGAGCAATTTACAAAGGGTTTCTCCTGATAAATATCATGTTGCTTGCTGATTGAAATCATGTTGCTCCTTTTTAGCCACCGATAGTTTTACGCGCTATTATGACTGCCATCATACTACTCATTTGCTGTAGCTTAATTGTAGCTTTTGCTTTTCTCTTAAGTTTTATCTGGTCAGTTAAGAACGGGCAATATGATGATACATATACGCCATCAGTCAGGATGTTGTTTGATGAGCCTGTTATAGACCAAACTGATGAAGATAAAAATGCCGCAGTTGCAGAATACACTCCTTCAGAAAATACAACCTTTAAAAACCCTCTCTAACCGTGATTCAGACTGGTCAAATAGAACGCTTTAACTACGACAACAAGATCGTAAGGAAGTTTTTGATTGCAACTGTGATTTGGGGAGCAGTTGGAATGCTGGTAGGTTTGCTTGCCGCGCTTCAACTGCCTTTTCCGTCATTGAATGGTGGAATTCCATGGATCTCTTTTGGCCGTATTCGCCCGCTCCATACGAATGCGGTCATTTTTGCCTTTGTGGGAAATGGCATTTTTATGGGCGTTTACTATTCCTTGCAGCGGTTGCTCAAAGCGCGCATGTATAGTGATCTCTTAAGCCAGTTACACTTCTGGGGTTGGCAGTTTATCATTCTACTGGCGGCTATTACACTTCCTTTAGGTCTTACAACCAGCAAAGAATATGCAGAACTTGAATGGCCGATCGACATTCTGATCGCCCTGATTTGGGTGATTTTTGCCATTAATATGTTTGGTACCATTATCAAACGCCGCGAAAGACATATGTATGTGGCAATCTGGTTTTATATAGCAACAGTAGTTACCGTAGCAGTGCTGCACATTGTAAATTCTATTGCTATTCCCGTTACCATGATCAAGAGTTACTCAGTGTATGCCGGAGTACAGGATGCTTTGGTACAATGGTGGTATGGGCACAATGCGGTGGCTTTTTTCCTCACAACACCTTACCTGGGCCTCATGTATTATTTTCTGCCCAAAGCCGCCAACAGACCGGTATATTCTTACAGGTTATCCATTGTCCATTTCTGGGCACTCATCTTTCTTTATATATGGGCCGGTCCGCATCATTTGCTCTATACCGCATTGCCGGATTGGGCGCAATCTCTCGGAACCGTATTCTCCATCATGCTGCTGGCTCCTTCCTGGGGTGGCATGGTTAATGGCTTACTAACACTTCGCGGAGCTTGGGACAAAGTGCGCCAGGAGCCGGTACTTAAATTCATGGTAGTGGCAGTAACTGCTTATGGTATGGCCACCTTTGAAGGGCCACTGCTTTCTATCAAAAGTGTAAATGCCATTTCGCACTATACCGACTGGACTATCGCACATGTGCATGTAGGCGCCCTGGGATGGAATGGTTTTCTGACATTCGGCATGTTGTATTGGCTGATTCCCAGATTATATGGCACTACGCTTTATTCTAAAAAGCTGGCCAATAATCATTTCTGGATAGGCACCATTGGTATTTTGTTTTATGCTATACCTATGTACTGGGCTGGCTTTGCAGAAAGTTCATTATGGAAAGAGTTTACACCCGACGGCTACCTCCGGTATCCCAACTTTCTGGAAACGGTTAAATACATAATTCCTATGTATGATGCCCGGGCACTTGGTGGCTTAGTTTATCTGGTTGGTATGTTCCTGATGATCTACAATTTGTGGATGACAGCAAAGCAGGGCAAATTTATTGGTGATGAAACAGCAGAAGCCGCCTCACTAAAATCGCAACAATTGCCGGCCGGACAAACGCACTGGCACCGCCGCCTTGAGCGCAAACCCGTACGGTTCGCCTTCATCGCCCTTATAGTCATTCTGATAGGTGGCCTGATCGAAATGATTCCCACCTTTATGATAAAATCAAACATCCCGACCATTTCAAGTGTGACGCCTTATACGCCGTTGGAATTGGAAGGACGTGACTTGTATATCCGGGAAGGATGCAATACCTGTCATTCTCAAATGATCCGGCCTTTCCGGTCAGAAACCGAACGATACGGAGAGTATTCGAAAGCCGGTGAATTCGTGTATGATCATCCATTCCTGTGGGGTTCTAAACGCACCGGCCCTGACCTCCATCGTGTTGGTAACAAGTATCCCAATGCATGGCAATACAACCACCTGATAGATCCAACCAGTATGTCGCCCGGAAGTATTATGCCTGCTTATCCATGGTTGGGTGAAAACAAACTTCGAACGGCATATACAGCCAACAAGATTCGGGCAATGAGAAAAATAGGCGTTCCCTATCCGGAAGGTTATGAAGCAGATGCAGTGAAAGACCTGGAAGCACAAGCTGCTTTAATTGCCAAAGACCTGAATGATAATGGCGTTCCGGTTAATGGAGATGAAGAGATCATCGCTATCATTTCTTTCTTGCAACGCCTGGGTACCGACATTAAAAAATCGCAAACCGTAAATAATAACTGACCATGTTTCAAAATAACCTTTCATCAATTACAGGTGTGGCCATTTTTCCTGTTATCTCTTTTGTAGCATTCTTCCTTTTTTTCATTGCAGTTGGAATTTACGTCTTTATGCAGGATAAACAGGAGATAAAGGAAATGAGCGAATTGCCGCTTGATGATCACCGGATAAGCAATCAGAAAAACAGTAACCCATAAACTTTACGCCGATACACCCTGAAATGATCTGTCATGAAAAATCATAAGCTTAACCTATTGATTACAAATTTTGCCTTGTTGTTCAGTTTACCAGCAGCAGCTCAACAAGCCGGGTCTGCCACAGGTCCATCTTATGAACCATTCTATTATGTGATTGGTGGCTTGCTGATTGTTATTTTCTTTATGGTTATCACCATGCTCAGGCTTGCCAGGCTTATCGCTGAGCAGCATTACAGAATTGTCCATGGAAAACCAATGGAGACAGGTGCGGCTGCTGAAAAAACCGCCGATAACTGGTTTACAAAAACATGGAAAAATCTTACTGCCTCTGTACCAAAAGGGATGGAACGGGATGTAATGCTTGATCACAACTATGATGGCATCCGTGAACTGGATAACAGGATGCCTCCGTGGCTGCAGTACATCTTTATCGTGACGGTAGTGGCGGCGGTGATCTACCTCTTTGTTTATCACGTTTACAACATAGGTAAACTGCCACTTGAAGAATATGCAACTGAACTGCAGCGTGCCGAAGATCAAAAGGCGAAAATGCTCTTAACTGCAGGTTCAAGTATTGATGAATCTAACGCGAAGCTACTCACCGACGCATCTTCGCTTGCTGCCGGCAAAACAATTTTTATAGCACGGTGTGCAGCCTGCCACGGGCAGTTGGGTGAAGGTGGTGTAGGTCCTAATCTTACCGACGACTACTGGTTGCATGGCGGATCTGTGAATGAAGTTTTTAAGGTGGTGAAATACGGTGTTCCTGCCAAAGGTATGGTGAGCTGGTCAGGTATTCTGAAACCGGAAGAAATGGAAACAGTGTCCAGTTTCATATTGTCGATGCAGGGAACTGCACCACCCAATCCAAAAGCACCACAGGGTGTGAAATATGTACCAAAAGCTGTTGCTGATTCTTCAACGGTACAACCGGATACTGTTAAAATTAAATCATAAGTATCGCAGCAGCAAGCATACAAAAGGCACTGCCGATACCCAAATAAATGAGCCATTCAATTATAGATCCGGAATCATTCCGTGATAGCCTGTCCGTACTGGATGAAAAAGGCAAAAGACGCTGGATCTATCCAAGGTTTCAGGCGGGCAAGGTTTTCACCCGCAGGAATATTGTTGCCTATCTTATGCTTGCTTTGCTTATTACTGGTCCGTTTTTGAAGGTTAACGGCCACCCGATGTTTCTGTTCAATGTATTGGAAAGAAAATTTATTGTCTGGGGAATACCCTTCTTCCCACAGGACTTTTTTCTTTTCGGACTGGGTATGCTCACTTTTATGGTGTTTATCATCTTCTTTACTGCTGTATTCGGAAGATGGTGGTGCGGCTATGCCTGCCCGCAAACAATTTTCATGGAATTTATTTTTCGCAGAATTGAATATTGGATTGAAGGAGATGCACAAAAACGCAGGCAACTGGATAAAGCCGAATGGAACGGAGAAAAAATACTGAAGAAATCCCTCAAACACTTCATCTTCTTTTTCATATCCTTTCTGATCTCAAATATTTTTCTGGCTTACATAATAGGCATCGATGAGCTTCGCAAGATTATCACCGAGCCGGTAACCGAGCACTTTATTGGATTTGTTGCCATTATAGTCTTCTCGGCAGTATTCTATGTAGTATTTGCTTTCCTTCGTGAACAGGTTTGTATTGGTGTCTGTCCCTATGGCAGGTTACAAGGTGTTTTGCTCGATCAGGATTCCATGGTGGTTACGTATGATCAGATAAGAGGTGAACCCAGAGGAAAACTGAATACCGCCGGTGCCGGCGACTGCATTGATTGTCATTTGTGTGTGGCTGTTTGTCCTACCGGTATCGACATCCGCAATGGCACCCAACTCGAATGCATCAATTGTGCGGCTTGTATTGATGCCTGCAATTCGATTATGCATAAGATTAACCGGCCCGAAGGATTAGTTCGTGTTGCCTCGCCTCGTCAGGTTATTACAAAAAGTGGTTTCAGATTCACAGGCCGCATGATTGGTTATAGCTTGCTGTGGGTAGTGATGATCAGCTTGCTCGGATACCTGGTTATCTCACGACCCGAAGTGCAGGCAACAATACTTCGTGCACCCGGTCAGATGTTCCAAAAACAAGAACATGAATTAATTTCCAATCTCTATACCATTAACCTGGTAAACAAATCATTCGATGCACATAATCTGGAACTGAAGGTACTTTCACCGGATGATGCCAGTTTGACTATGGTGGGCAGAGAACTTTCCGTTAAGGCGGAAGAGATTACCGATGGTACATTCTTTGTCAGTTTGCCGCAATCCAATATCTCAAGTATCAAAACGGCTATTGAAATTGGCGTGTTTTCCGATGGTAAAAAAATTGATCAGCTGAAGACCTCTTTTATCGGGCCTGTCTACAAGAAAGAGAAGAAGGAAGATCACGATCCCGAAAACGCGGAGGATGAAGAACATGAGGACAACTAAAATCATGAACATGAGAATAAACTGGGGCACCGGCATTGCTATTACTTTTGCACTTTTTGCTGCAGGGATGATTTTGCTTGTTATACTTTGTATGCAACAGCCACCTGACCTGGTAAGTGTTGATTACTATGATCGTGAAGTAGCTTTTCAGCAGCAGATTGACAAAGCAGCCAACACAACCGGATTGTCGAACCCGCTTATCATAAAGTTTGATGCGGAGCTACGGCAGATTACTATCATCTTTCCGGCAGAAATGAAAGACAAACCAATTAATGGCAAGTTGCATTTCTTCAAGCCTGATAATGCTACACTGGATTTTGACATTCCTGTTCAGCCCGATCAGCATCTTACACAAAACGTTTCGGCCAGGGAAATGAAAAGCGGTTTATGGCACATCCAGGCAGATTGGAAATGCGGGAACGAAGGTTACTATCAGAAGGAAAGTATCGTAGTAAACTAAAGACAGCCATTTGAAAAGGCGTACGCATCTTAATAAATGATTTCTTAAGCCGGTATTAAACAATTCAGTAAACATAAAAATGGTTTGGGGAGGATTATTACTTGGGTTATTAGGCAGTCTGCACTGCGTTGGAATGTGTGGCCCACTTGCCATGGCATTGCCTGATCCGGGTATATCAACTGCGCGCTTTGTACTGGGAAGGCTGTTATACAATCTTGGACGTGCCGTTACTTATGCTTTGATGGGATTGATTTTTGGACTAATCGGATATGGCTTATACTTTGTCGGCATTCAACAGATCGTAAGCATAACCATCGGTGCCCTTATACTATTGAGTGCAATTCCCGCACTGGCCGTAATTACCAGCCGCTGGCAACAACCCATAGCTACCCGTTTAAAACGAATACTGTCACCCCTGTTTCAGAAAACTGCCGCTTCTGGTTTCTTCCTGATTGGTTTGCTGAATGGTTTGCTCCCTTGTGGATTTGTATATATGGGCATTGCAGGAGCAATACTTGCAGGTTCGGCTTTACATGGTGCGTTATTTATGTTTCTTTTTGGTTTAGGTACCTTTCCGTTAATGATGGTAATGTCAGTCAGCAAAAGATTTTTAACACCAAAATTTCGGTTTCATATTACGAGAATAATGCCCTATGTTGCATTTGTGGTTGGCACGTTGTTGATTCTCCGTGGACTTAACCTTGGTATTCCATATGTAAGCCCTGATCTTACGGAACATGCCGGACACCTGCCCGGATGCTGCCATAAATAAGGTTTGTTAAGCAGTTCAGCACTGAGAAGACAAATATTTCTTTTTTAAGTACGTTCCGGACTTACTACTTTTGAATAAAGAAAGCTATGAAAAATGTTATCAGCTGGTTCGAAATTCCTGTTGCAGATTTTTACAGGGCAAAAAAATTCTATGAGATACTGCTGAACTTTGAAATGCATGTAGTAATTAATGAAGACAAATTCAAAATGGGCCTGCTATCTGCCGATTCCGGTACAGGAGGTGGAGCGATCGTCTGGCATCCTGAATTTTACAATCCTTCCTCACAGGATGGCCCTTTAATCTATTTCAATGCAAATCCCGATTTAACCACGATGTTGGACAGGGTGGTTGCAGCCGGTGGCAAAGTGATAATTCCCAAAAGACAGGTTTCTCCCCAATTTGGTTTCATGGCAGTTTTTACCGACAGTGAAGGAAATCGTCTGGCATTACATGCTCAGACCTGAGGTAGAATTATCTGCAGGACGATAACTTTTTTTTCATCAAGTTGACATCACGCAGCCTGCCGGACAGTAACCATCCTGCCATTTCTTGGAAAAACATTGCTTTTGCTTTACTTTGGCATCAATTTGAATTCACGTTCTCTATATGAAAAAACTACTCCTGATCATTCCCGTGCTACTACTCGTCTCATTTAAGCCAAAGGAAAAACGTCATACAATCGAAATTACAACGGATTATGGCACTATCAAACTTATGCTCTACAATGAAACACCATTGCACCGGGATAATATGTTGAAGCTGGTAAATGAGAAATTCTATGACAGCACCCTTTTTCACAGGGTAATCAAAGATTTTATGATACAAGGGGGCGACCCGGGATCTAAGAAGGCAGCGCCTGATGTTATGCTGGGCAGTGGTGATATAGGGTATACCATACCAGCCGAATTTCGGCCGGAATTGATACATAAAAAAGGTGCATTAGCGGCAGCCCGCAACAACAACCCGGAAAAACGGTCTTCAGGATGTCAGTTTTACATTGTGGAAGGAAAAACGCAAACTGACAGCGAACTTGACAACATCGAAAAAAGAACAGGCACAAAATATACCCCTGAACAACGTGAAGCTTATAAAACAATGGGCGGCACCCCATTTCTTGATCAGTCGTATACCGTATACGGCGAGGTTTACGAAGGTCTTCAGGTGATTGATTCTATTTCACAGGTAGCCACTGCACCCGGAGATCGTCCGCTAAAAGATGTCCGTATGTTTATTAAAGAAGGCAAAAAGATAAAAGTGAAATAATTCCCAATAAAAAAATCCCAAGCTGCATCGCAGCATGGGATTTCAGTAGTTATTTTGGTAACTTATAAAAACAAAGCAACTAGATCTTAGGAGCCTTTATTTTGGTTACCTGCTTGGTAACATCACTAACCGAACTCTTCAACGTGCTGTATTCATCTTTCAAGGTTGCAGCCATTGCAGCCTGATCCGTTACAGAGGCCGAAGGGAAACTACTTAGTTTAGCACCAAAGCTGTTCACATCACTATCAACTTTTTCAAGGCTTGATTTCAATTCAGGGCTCAGCATTGCTGAATTCTGAATAGCTTGCTCTTTAACTGGTTTCCATTTGGTTACCAGTCCATCGTATTGGCCTTTAACTTTATTGTAGGTGCTGAGTGCTTTCTCAGGACTCAATTGTGCGAATGAAGTTGCACCTGCAAACAATACAAGCAATGCCAACATGGTAATTTGTTTCATGATTAGATTTTTGAGTTAAAAAATATTTTGTGCGAAATAACACATTTTAAGCATAATTTGACTCTAAATCATTTAAAAAACCTTCAGACGTACCAATAAGGTTGAGGTAAAAACCAGCATAAATGCCAGTGGTGCTGCTACTTGTTGAGTTGTAACGGGAAAGAGTTAATGCTGCTGGCAGGATTGGCCTTATTTTGTTACCTTTCAACAATACGTGGAAATGATTGCCTACCTGTTCAAGCGCATCCTGCTCTTTATACCAACCCTTATTGTTATTTCATTGCTGGCATTTATTATCAGTATTAATGCCCCCGGTGATCCGGTTGAACGATTCGTGACTGCAGCTGAATCAGGAGAAATGGCTTCAACCGCCGGTGCTTCAATGCAGAAAGAGAAACAGTACTGGACACATCGCCTCGGATTAGACTTACCGGTTTTTTATGTAAGTATAGCTCCATATTCCCACCCCGATACCCTTTATAGAATTACTGAAAAGCAGGAGCGGAAATCATTAACAGCACTTTTAACTAACTATGGTAACTGGCAGCAAATACAACAATACTATCAGGCCTTGTTGGATTTGAATACTGCTAATTCCGGCTCATCCATTGATAGCAACCAGCTCGTTGCCTATTCAAGTACGGAAATAAGGAATGCTTTAAACCTGTCAACCTTCACCACAGTGTCTTTACTTTCTGCATCGGATGAAAAAGTGATTCTTGCAAAAATCAATGAACTGGATACCTTATACCGGAGCTATTCCTTTTTTTCAGTTCATAAAATGAAACTGGAGGCAGTTTTCAGTGCCTTTTCGCAAATGATTGCCCAACCTGAACATTGGAAGAAGTATGTACCTGCAGTGCATTTCTATTCCAATAATCAATATCACCGCTGGTTATTCGGAGATGGTAACTGGTTGACCGGTGAGGGCAGCACTTTTTCCAAAGGGCTGGTTCGTGGTGACCTCGGTATGTCTTACACGACTAAAATGCCGGTAAACAACGTAATTGCCGGACACATTGGGTGGTCACTATTCTTTACACTGTCTGCCTTATTGCTCGCTTACCTGATCAGTATTCCAATTGGAATAAAGGCCGCAGTCAGCCATGGATCCAGTTTCGACCGCGTCTCTTCTGTCATACTATTCCTGTTGCATTCAATGCCGGCATTCTGGTTAGCGACCCTTTTGCTGATGCTGTTTGCCAACACAGATACGTTACAATGGTTTCCGGCTTCCGGAGTTAAACCCGTTACCGGCTACCCTGACGATGCTCACTTTTTTCAGAAGCTTATCATTTCGCTCCCTTACCTGGTATTGCCGCTGATTGCTTATACCTATGGTTCACTGGCATTTCTAAGCAAGATAATTCGCGTTTCAATGCTGGAAATCGTCAACCAGGATTATATCCGCACGGCACGTGCTAAAGGATTAGCCGAGCATGCCGTAATCTATAAACATGCATTGAAGAATGCCATTCTGCCGCTAATAACCCTTTTCGCAACCATTTTTCCGGCGGCGATCGGGGGTTCCGTCATTCTGGAAACCATTTTTACAATACCGGGTATGGGCCTTGTGACTTATCAGGCTATTCAGTCTCAGAATTATCCTGTTATAGTAGGCGTGTTCACGCTTACAGGCATATTAACGTTGTTTGGATACCTGCTTGCCGATTTGCTTTATGTATTGGTTGATCCTCGAATCTCACTTTCGAAAAATGCAACCCAATGATCAGGACGAAACAATACACATTGCATTTCTTACCCGGCTCATTGGGCAGATTCCAAAGAAATAAACCTGCACTGATTTCATTCTATTTGCTCATAGCACTGGCAGTCATTGCATTGTTTGCACCCATACTTGCCAATGAACGGCCCTGGTATATCAAATACAAAGGCAAGAGCTACTTTCCGGCATTCACTTTCAAAAAAAACTATCATATCGACAACATTGATGGCAGCTTTGAAAAAATTCAACTGGACATTACTGCCTGGAAACAACTGCCAGTTGAAAAGGTAATATGGGCACCTGTACCCTATTCACCCGGTAAGAGCGATTTCAGTAATGCCGGATATGTCTGTCCTTCCTGTACTCAAAAAGTCGGCGTTGTCAATGGTGTTTCAGTAAATGCTCCGTTACGATTCAGGCACTGTCTGGGCACCGGACAACGCGGGGATGACTTACTTGCAGGACTGATCCACGGAACCCGCATTTCATTGAGTATTGGCTTCCTGTCAATGGGAATTGCCACCTTTATCGGAATCTTTTTGGGTGCATTTGCAGGTTACTTTGGCAATAACAAACTTTCCACAACGCGCGGAAGAATCTTAACAACCATTTTTGGATTGCTTATCGGATGGTTTTATGGATTTCAACTCCGCACCGAAGCAATTGAAAATGCTGCACAGCAATCAGGGTTAGGGTTGGTCTTTCAGCTGCTGGTAAGTTTGCTGATTTTTGCATTCATTGTAGCATCCTGCTCATGGATCGGATCATATATTGGCCGGATCCATTGGCTGAACAAAAAAGTGCTGATATACGCCGATAGCCTCATTTCAAGATTAATAGAAGTAATGGTTTCTTTACCGCTGTTTATGCTGGTCTTAACCGTGGCCGCGCTCTCAAAACCATCACTCATTAATCTGATGGTAATTATTGGTCTGACAAACTGGACAGGTATTGCAAGGCTCACGCGTGCAGAAATGTTGCGCGTCAGGCAACAGGAATACATTCAATCTGCAAAAGCACTGGGCATGAAGGAAATACACATCATTCTGCATCATGCGCTGCCCAATGCAATTGCCCCGGCACTGATAGCAGTATCGTTCGGTATCGCTGATGCCATTCTTATAGAATCTGCATTGTCTTTCCTCGGATTGGGTGTACCTTCCGAAGTGACAACATGGGGTTCGCTGTTAAGTGCAGGCCATGGAAATTTTAATGCTTGGTGGCTTGTGGTGTTTCCCGGACTTTGCATCTTTTTAACCGTTACTTCTTATAACCTCATTGGAGAAGGACTGCGTGACGCACTTGACCCAAAATTGAAGCATTAAAAATCATGAAAGCCTCACTAACTTTGATATGATTTCGACTTGAAAATTTATTACCAAACCTGTACGTTTGCCAAATAAAATAATTGAAACAATGACGCCCGAACAGATCATTAATGAGACTAAAGTGCATATGGAAAAGACCATTCAGCACCTGGAAGCTGAACTCACCAAGGTACGCGCCGGAAAGATATCTCCGGGAATGCTGGATGGCATCATGGTCGATTATTACGGATCTCATATGCCGATAAACCAGGCCGCCAATGTTTCTGTACTTGATGCAAGAACATTGAGTATACAACCCTGGGAACGCAAAATGCTGGAAGTTATTGAAAAAGCTATCCTGGCAGCGAATATTGGCATTACTCCTCATAATGATGGTGTTGCTGTAAAACTCTACCAACCACCTCTTACGGAAGAAAGGCGCAAAGAATTTGTAAAAAAAGCGAATTCTATCGCGGAAACAGCCAGGGTAAGTATCCGCAATATCCGGCGCGAAGCGGTAGATCAGATAAAGAAACTCGGAAAGGAACATGTATCTGAAGATCAAATAAAGGATGCAGAAACCGATATGCAAAACCTGACGAATAAGTTCATTGCACAGGTCGATAAACACATTGAACAGAAAGATAAAGAAATCATGACGGTCTAGGGAGCTGTTTTGACTTGCTAATTTGCTATTACGCTGAACCCCTGCCTATCAACTAAAACGTAACACCGGTGGCTCGAAACTGGGAATGCAACCTTTAGCGTGACAGAGTGGCCGGTATTATAACTGACATCCGTACTGATTTCAAATCAGGCTTTTAACCCCGCTACTCTTTGGTTGCTTCTATCCGGTACACAAAATACTTGGTGTTGCCCTGCCAGGGCATATTCTTTAACTTCTCTTTGTAATATACGGTTATCACCCTTCCTTCATAGTTAGTGAGTTGTCCTACAACATCCTTTTCTGATGACAATACCGAAAAATCCCAGAGGTAATTGGCAACAGAATTACTCGCTGTATTCATGCCACCCAGGTTCATTTCGCCCTCATAGGTCTTAAATACAAATCCGGTTCTGGAAAATTTGATGAGGTATCCGGTTCGGCTGCCTTCGCTGTACGTGAAATTACAAATCAATAAGTAGGCTGCAACACCCACAACAACCAGGAGCAAGGTGATCAATAGAAATTTTTTCATAGGCCGGATTTATTTTCCTCAAAAGTAGCTTTTCTCTAACATTCTTAAAACAGGGTGCCAGGATGATCGTTTAAAAATTTTGTTTTGAAATGCTGACTGGTTTTTACAGTACCATTTGGTTGACGACTTACTGCTTCACACCGGGTTCCTCTTATCAGGAAGAGCATCTTAAGCGCAATCGATAAGCAGGTATTATAGTAAACATGCCTTTGTTATTTCAATGGAACCTCTGATTGCAATAATTTTTACCATGCCTGCGTTAGCCATAAAACGTTTTATATGACTTTCAAATCCCTCACTGCACTGCCTCTTGTATTGATATTCTCGCTGAATCAGGTTCATGCACAGGAAAAACTTCCTGTTACGCTATCCGCGTTGCTCAGCTATCCCATTTCGTTTGGAGATAACACATTGGAAATTACCAACACCTTGATCGGATGGGATTTGAATGCCCAGTTCCCTTTGTCGGGGCATTGGACTACGGGGCCTTCCTACCGTGCCGGAATCTATGGAACCAATATAAGTTATACCGATGAAAGTGGTAATGTATCTGATGAAAAGTTCACTACTACATTGCTTCATCACCTTGAAGTGCTTACCGAATACCACAAACCACTTGCTGATAAACTGACCCTTCGATTTGGTATTGCGGCAGGTTATTCATTTATGAATGAATCTCATTTGTTTACCTATGTCTCCGGTAAAGCGCCCAAGGGATTCGATATTTCACCGGGTATTACCTTTCAGTATTCACTCACTGATCATTTTGCGCTTTCATCATCTGCAAAATATACTTATACCAATCTCACCGCAACAATGGATGTGGGCGCCACAAGTTCAGCGTATAACGAGAATATCCACGAAGTTGCAATTGCTGTAGGTGCTACCTTCCTCTTCTGATGTTTAAGTCTTAAACTATCATCTGCTTTGCCACTACCCGAAACCGATACCGGATTCTCCTCACATAATTGATATGGATCTTTCGGTATTCATTGGTCAAAATCCCGTATTGGTAAAATGCATTGCTATAGTAAGTAAAAAATGGAGGTATCATCAGGAAGCGGAATTACCCCCACACAGTTGTTCCTTCAGAACAATTGGCGCAGATGTCAATATCCTTTCTTGAACGGAGCACCTTACTCCTGAAATGTTTGTAAGCCTTACCCTGCCAGATAACGGCAAATGGATGTTGCCGTAAATCTCCCATCCGATGTTGAGCATCTTTATCAAAACAACAAGGCACCACGTTGCCGTCCCAGGTTACTACACTTGAATGCCATAATTTCCAGCAATGATTGTGTAATTTATTTTTCAACAGATAGGTACCATCAGGTTGTTTCGTATAGCGTGAATATTTTTTGTTTAACGGAATTAACTGACTTCCATATTTATAGTTATAGATCTGGGCAGTCTTCAGCTGGACTTCATTAACACCAATTGACTTTGCCATTTTTCTTACAGTGTTTGTCTCATGCTCATTTGGAGCCACTACCAAAAACTGAAAAATTAAATGCGGCGTTTTTGACTTCAGTATTTGCTTCCACTTTACAATATTTTTCGCGCCGGTCAGTACTTTATCTAATTCACCTCCTACGCGGTAAGCCTCATAGGTTTCCTGAGTAGCACCATCTATTGATATGATCAGCCGGTCTAAACCTGATTCAACTGTTGCCTTTGCCATTTGATCATCCAGAAAATGAGCATTCGTGGAAGTTGCAGTATATATTCCTTTACCTGCAGCATACTTTACCATTTCTAAAAACCCTTTATGTAAGAAGGGTTCACCCTGGAAATAAAAGAGCAGGTACCAGAGGTTATCCTTTACCTGATCAATCGTGTTCCTGAAAAAATCCGTTTGCAACAAGCCGGTCTCACGCGTAAAAGACCGTAATCCACTAGGGCATTCAGGACAACGAAGGTTACAGTAATTAGTGGGTTCTATTGAAATACTGATTGGCAGGCCCCAATGGTTTACCCTTCCCGTCCATTTTGAAAAGTAATAGGAGGATACTACTTTCCAGATATTGAGAATCCTGGGAACCGAAAGTTTGGAGAGCAGGTTGACAGTATCATTGAAATAGAAAAATGCCATTCTTCAAAAGTAAGCGTTTATTAATCGCATGGAAAGAGAGCTTTTAATACACCGGATTCCGTCAACTATCAACAAGTGTGAATAACAACTTTCATGCATTGTGAATTCTGCATAAATCTGCGCACAAATCAAATTATAAACCGTGAATGGAGCGTTGGTAACTTGTGTATAACCGGCTCTTTCCCATGTCAACTGTATAACCTTCAGTCAGTGTGGATAGCTCATGAAGTTTATTCCGGTTTATGAACGAAAATAAACCTGAATACTTAACAACTTTGTAAAAAAATTTACCCATTATCACTAATGAACAGCGTGTTTACAAATACCCAACGTATTGACCATCATACTTTAGCGATGTGGATTCATTAACTTTGCATGTGGACAATATATGAATAAGTGAATTTGATGAAGATCACAGAAGAAGTTGTAAACCTTTCCACACCCTTAATAATTTGTAATAGTAACTTTCAATTTTTTCTAAATACAATAATATGAGTGTATTACTTGCTGAAGCAACCGAAAAACTTGCTGAAAATGGCTTCCTTGACCTGGAGATAGATCCTTCGCTCGATCTGTTTGCTGAAATCAGAAAGTTAAAAAAGGAAAAAAATGCAATCATTATCGCGCATTATTACCAGGAACCGGATATTCAGGATGTAGCCGATTATATTGGCGACAGTTTGGGATTGTCACAACAAGCGGCTAAAACAGATGCCGACATTATTGTATTTGCCGGAGTGCACTTTATGGCTGAAACAGCCAAAATACTTTCGCCCCTTAAGAAAGTACTTTTACCTGATCTTAAGGCGGGATGTTCTTTGGCAGATGCCTGCCCTGCAGACTTGTTTTCGCGTTTCAAAATGCATCATCCGGACCATGTTGTTATTACCTATATCAACTGTTCTGCAGAAATTAAGGCATTGAGCGATATTATATGCACTTCTTCAAATGCGCAGAAAATTATTGAATCGGTACCAATTGATAGAAAGATAATTTTTGCGCCTGACAAAAATCTGGGTAAATACCTTATCAGGAAAACCGGACGGGATATGGTTTTATGGAATGGTGCCTGCATGGTACATGAAATTTTTTCAATTGAAAAATTATGGAAACTTAAAAACAGGCATCCCCAGGCAAAAGTAATTGCGCATCCTGAGTGCGAAACACCGGTACTTGAACTTGCTGACTATATTGCTTCTACTACCGGATTGCTCAAATTCACGAAGGTTGATCCGGCGCGGGAATTTATCGTGGTGACTGAATCCGGAATTATTCACCAGATGCAAAAGGAGTCGCCCGACAAAGTTTTTATTCCGGCACCGGCCGATAATGGCTGCGCATGTAATGATTGTCCGCACATGAAGCGTAATACATTGGAAAAACTTTATTTGTGTATGAAGTATGAATCTCCGGAGATTCAGGTACCTGAAGAAACACGGTTACTCGCCAAAAAATCTATTGACCGCATGCTGGAAATTTCAGCATTGCATGGTTTATAGCTGAATGCTCAGGCAGATAAGTTAACATGGTGACCATCCATAAATGACAGTTCCTGTAAACATTGGTGAGTGAATTTCAGGGTAACATGAAGCTTAGACAGGAGATACTTAAAGAGCATTCAAAAAAGCAAACGCTAAAAATTGCAGCTTGGGTATGCAAAGATAAGAGCCGTTTCAAAAGTCTGATGGAACTCTTCCTGCATGGAGAAAAGATAGTAGTACAACGCAGTGCATGGATTGTAAGAGTTGTTGCAGAAGAACAACCGGTTTGGGTGAGGCCCTATATTCGGGAAATGCTGCTGCATTGCAGGCGTCCTGTGCACAATGCTGTAAAAAGAAATGTGATGTGTATGCTGCAGTTCATAAACCTGTCGCATAAATTGCTTGGATTGGCAGCCACGGTTTGTTTTGATCTGTTGCTCGACAGGCAGGAGCCTGTTGCTGTAAAGGTATTTGCAATGAGTGTGTTATGTAATATTGCGCGCAGAGAACCTGAGCTGCAGTCAGAATTAAGATTGGTAATTACAGAACAAATGGAACAGGCAAAACCCGCTTTTCGGTCAAGAGCTAAGAGAGTATTAATGCAATTGGCAGATTGAATTGAAATGAGTCCGGTGGATCAGGATGTACGACAAATTGGATATAGACTATTGGGACCATTAAGCAAGTGAGAATAGTAGTGTACTGAATACAGCATAGCAAGTGACCGGCTTCGCCACTGCAATTTAATCATTTAGCAATATAACCCACCAACCATTGCTTGACAAGATGAACGAATGGTCGTACACCCTTTGTGGTACTACCGCATCAATTGTCCTGAAGTTGGCTTACCTTTGAATCTTATTCTCTTCTTTTGAAAGGCCTGTACCTGTTTTTCGTGTTGGTAATTTATGCTGCTTATACTGGAGCACAATCATTGCCTTTTAACCCGCTGTTTGACGAATCAAAAGTAAACAGCATCTATATTTCAATTGATGAAGATTCTTTGCTGCAGCTTTATACTGATGTGGAGAGTAACCATGAGTATGATGTTTTATTTGTTTATGACCAGGGTGGTATCCCTGATACGGTAGATCATGTTGGTTTCAGGTTACGGGGAAATACATCAAGGTATTCAGCGAAGAAGTCTTTTAAGGTATCTTTTAATACATTCGATCCAGGTAGAAAGTATGAAGGGTATGAAAAGCTTAACCTGAATGGATCACACAACGATCCAAGTATGGTGCGCGAAAAATTGTTCTATGATGTATGGAACCGTTTCGGCTTGCCGGCTCGCAGAAGTTCATTTGTGCGTGTATACATTAACGAACTGTATTATGGCCTTTATACGAATATTGAAGAAATGGATGAAGTTTGGTGTAAAGACCGTTTTGGGGATGCCAGTGGAAACCTGTATAAATGTACATACCCTGCAGATCTCATCTATTTAGGACCCGAACAGGAGAATTATAAGTATCCGGGAAGTACCGCCAGCGGCGGCCGTGCCTACGATTTGCAAAACAATAAATCTTCAGATGATTATACAGATTTAGTCAAACTGATTACGGTACTGGAACAAACTGCCTCATCCGACCTTCCCTGTGAATTGGAAAAGGTGTTTAATGTAGATGATTTCTTAAAAGCATATGCCCTGGACGTGGCATCCGGAAACTGGGATGATTATTCATTTAATAAAAATAACTATTATCTCTATCACAATCCTTTCACCGGGCAGATTGAATTTATCGCATATGATTGCGATAATACATTTGGCGTAGATTGGTTTGGTATAGATTGGACGGATCGTTCCGTGTATGCCTGGGCGAATGAAACAGACCGGCCGCTCATCACCCGAATTTTGGAGATTGAAGAATACAATGCCCGCTACAGTTATTACCTCAACCAATTAATCACTACCGTACTCGATCCGGCAAATATTGGGTTGCACATCGACAGTATGAAAAACCTGATTACCGAAGCGGCGCTGGAAGATGACTTTAAGGGTTTAGATTGGGGATATACCGATGAAGATTTTCTGGCTTCATTCAACACAAACAATATTGACGGGCATACACCGTATGGGGTTAACAATTTTATTATAGAAAGGAGAGTCAATGCACTTGATGAATTGGTGCTGAGTAATATTGCACCGGTTCTTGCAAACGAGCACCACCTGCCCCAATTGCCTGAACCGGGAGAAAACATATCTGTTTCTGTTGACGCCATTGATGATATGGCAATCACCACGGTAACATTATATCATAGCCTGGATTCGGTGCAGTTTACGTCAACGGAAATGTATGATGATGGGTTGCACAACGATGGTGCGGCAAATGATAACAAATATGGAATTGAGCTATCCGCTTCAACTGCAAACGGGTACTTGTATTATCATTTTATGGCAGCAGACAACACGGGTCAGCTAGCCCGGTTTCCGGTTTGTGACGAGTTCCGGTTAAAGATTGGGTTTGAACCACCGTTACTTTTTATGAATGAAATGCTTGCTTCAAATAATTCGGTTATCGGCGACAATTTCGGTGAGTATGAAGACTACCTGGAGATCTATAATGCAGGATCGACAGCCGTTTTTCTTGGAGATAAGTACATCAGTGATGATTTTTTAAATCCATCCAAATGGAGACTGCCTGCTGTTACACTGAATGGGGATTCTTATTTTCTTGTTTGGACAGATAACGACCCTGAACAGGGCGACAATCACGCTGATTTCAGCCTTAATGCATCCGGCGAGCAAATTGGTTTGTTTGCTACAGCGAGTGAGTATTTTGCTGCCATTGATACGCTAACTTTTGGTCAGCAATCAACGGATGTTTCTATTGGAAGACTGCCAAATGGTGAAGGTCCGTTTATCACACTCCCCGGACCCACCCCTGGTTTTAGCAATTTTGCAGTTGCAATTCCGGAAACTGATGGTGGTATTAGCTCAATGCATATACTCTCAGAGCCATTTTCTGATGATCCATTGGTTCAGTTAACATTGAATGTTCCAGTAGAGAGATTAACACTGCAATTGTTGTCGACAGAAGGAAAGGTTGTAAGTGAAATGCATGTAGCCGGCTTGTTGCGCGGTACAAATATTTTTACAATAAACACAGGAAATATTGCAGCAGGTTTTTATTTCTGTAAGGCAGTTTTCAACGACACTGTTCTGGTGAAGCAGGTTTTACTGCAGTAAGCGCAAATCTGCAGGAGATAATCATCGCAGATGCACAAGCCTGGCCTACTTTTCAACGTTGTTAATCTTATTTGAAAGTTGTGTCAGTTTGGGTTTTCTTCTGGTGCTTACTTAGGATTGGCATGTGGAGGATCACTCAATGCGGTTATTTTAGTTTTTTCTTCCCTTTCCTGTTGTTCATGCTATCGGTTGACGTTGACTGATTTTTGGAATCTGTTTTTGACACTTCCTTTTTGGTATAAGCAGACGCATTGTGTTTCTGCTTATAGTAGTCTTTAAATGGATCATAGGAAATCTGAATCTTGCCATCATTGTTATCCTTAATTCTCAGAAATACGCTCGGACCGAGTTTCGTATCTTCACTTACTTTGACATCTTTAAAGTCTTTCTCTCTTTTCTTCAGGTTACTGAGCGGTACCTGAACACTCATGTCTGTTCCGCCCTGAAATCCATAAGTGCCTTCGACATAAAAAGTCGCCACGCTCGAACGTATTTGCATGCGTGTCAATGTAATGGAAGGTCCTTTAAGCGTAATAGTATCTCTGATTTGCGCAAATTCAATATGGGAAAAATCCCGGTTTTTGAATGCGAATTCGGATATTTTTTCAAATCCGGTCATGTTGTTAAGTGATCCCTTTTTGATCGATAAGATCACGTTGCCTCTCATGGATTTGGCATCAACAGAGTTGTCTCTCCAGAGCGAAGCATGAAAATCAGCTTTGGAAGTAATTTTTCCTTTCAGGTTTTTATGTGTAACAACATCCTGGTTGAAATTATTGAAGGAGTAAAACAGGCTGCTGATATCTGCATTGGTAATGGAGGCCGAAACAGACATCCGGTAAGGAGCGCGTTGTAAATTGGTGATGCTTCCG